>JABIFK010000890.1 GCA_018650745.1 Candidatus Latescibacterota bacterium
CATTTTGCAAGATTTGGATTTTTGGCGCAATTTTCACGGGCCGTTTTATGGGTTTGAACATATTGAGTTGGCGCGCAATCATGCCGACGAACAGTTGGTCGGGCAGCATTATGTAATTTGGTTAGAGGAGAATGGGTGTGACAACTGGCGCGACTATTATCGGCCGCCAACGGGGAACAATGCCAATCAGAAACATACGTGGGGTATTCCTGAGCAGTATCATTATGGCACGTGGATTCGCGAGCGGTCTTGTGCGTTGTTAGAAGAATATGCCGAGAAGGACGAGCCGTTCTTTTTGTGGGCGAGCTTTTTTGATCCCCATCCGCCTTATTTGGCACCTACTACCAGCGAGAGTTTGGGGAATTGTTCGATTTGGAGAATGATCCAGAGGAATTGCATAATCGTTGGGATGATCCAGAATATAAAGATGTGAAGTATGGGTTGATTCATCGGTTGTTGTTTGCCGAGATGGGCAATGAACCGATGTGGATGCCGAGGATTTCGGGGGCATAAAGAAGGTTTTATTTGTTCCATTGATTTATTGCATACGGTAGTCTGGTGATGATCTTGGCGATTTCGCTTGTCCTTGCCATTTGGCGATGATCTGGAAGTCTATTTGCATTGTCCAAATGGATATGGAAAGACAAAATTATCGAACACGTTTCTTGAACGAAAGCTCGGTGTGGTGGCAACCACGCGGAATTGGAAAACGGTATGTAAGTTACAAGAGTTGGCATGTTGATGATTAATTGAGTGAGTAAACAATACGCTCAGGAGAACCCTTTGGTTTACTTGAGCGTATTGTTTATGCCCCATAAAACAAGGTGTGTATTCATAGGAGTTTTGGATGCCAGTAGAACCCGGCGATATCCCTACCTTAGAAATTCCCAAACCGTTGTCGCCTGCAAATGGCATCTCGGGCATCAACACCCAACCTGTTCTTACTGTCGACTTTCCGTCTGGTGATCAGGACAGACCAATTGCTGCTCGGTGGCAGATTACTGCTCAAGAGAACAATTGGAAGGATCTTTTATATGATCGCAGTACATTTGATACGGTAAGTCATGTGGCAATTGCTGCGCTTCCTTTTGATCAAACGTGTTACTGGCGTGCCAGTTGGTTGAATGGGACGGGTTGGTCACAATGGTCTGAAGCCGTTTCATTTGTTACGTGTGCGTCTCCAGGACCAAAGGTTCACATTTTTCAAGATGGGTATCGGGATTACGACGGCACGCGCGATGTTGATATTAGAGGTAATGGCGCGGATTTGACGCAGGCGATTCGAGATTGGAACCAAGGTCGGCAAGATGTGCTTCGCACGGGACGACGAGGGACACATTTGCCAACAGATGAGACCTATCGGTCGTTTCTTAAGTTTGATATCAGTGTATTGTCCAAGTCAGATGCCATTTCTAATGCGTATCTTGTGCTCACGGGATGGGAACACGATTGGCGCGATTTTCCAACCAAAGGACACGCTTTAAACTCTGTGTATCGGGTTCGGCGAGAATGGCATGAGGGCATAGGTATTATGAATCGCAATCCTCAGGATGGTGAGATCAGTTGGCATTACAATCAATATCCACAACGTTGGGTTGAACCGGGTGCAAGTTTTCAGTCCGATGATCCTATGATGGAAGCTGATATTGAAGCAACGGCCTTGGGCGATTTTACTGCGATCAGTCGAGTGGGTGCTAAGATGACGTTTTCAAGCAATCGATTTGTTGACGCGGTTAAAGATTGGGTTGCAAATCCGGAAACCAATTATGGCGTCCTCATTCGGGCCGCTGATCATGCTTTGCGCGAAACGATGAATATTGCTTCTCGAGAACACCCTGTGGGATCGCATCGACCCAAACTTGTGATCGAATCCTATGAACGTTCAGAGTTTGAAGGATGTGTTACACATTTTTCTGATCCGTGATATTTGTGTAAACATTTTCGCCATAGCCCGTCTTGACTTTGGGTGCGAAAGCGTGTATAACTTGTGTATATACAAGGGGGTTCAGATGATGATGGCAAAAGTTTTTAAAAGTGGGAATAGTCAGGCTGTTCGGTTACCCAAAGAGTATCGATTGGATACGGATGAAGTGTCGGTCAACCGTATTGGTAATGTTCTTATTATGGTTCCGAAGGATGATCCAAGGGGTGTTTTTTCTCAGGGGATTTGCGAAATTGGAGATGATTTTCCGGAGCATATATCGTCGCCCGAGCATTCGAAGCAGGAATTTGAGTGCAGCAGTTTGTTCTTAAGTGTTTGAGGCATTAGAGATTTTACTTTGGTGGATAATCCGATGAGCCTTGTTCTGGCAATGGCTCCAACCAGATATTACGAAACCAAAGGACATCTCTGTGATCTTGTAAGAGCAGTGGGCCAGGTTTTGTATCCCAACCATCGGAGGCGGGAGGATTGCCGGAGGTTTTGCACCATTGTTCAACGTTGTTGTGCACCAACACACCATTGTGAAACATGGTGACACGGGCGTTTTCGATTTTCTTTCGGCCCGGAGCAAAGCGTGCGGCTCTGAAGAAGATGTCGTAGGTCTGCCATTCTAAGGCTGGCTTGCACGCATTGGCCAAGGGGGCGTGATGGTTGTAAATGGCACTGCAGTCTCCGGTTCCGGGAACGTCCCAGCCATATGAGTCGAGCACTTGTATTTCGTAACGGTTTTGTAGAAAGACACCGCTGTTGCTCTTCTTTTGACCCGTTGCGTCCGGCATGTCAGAGCACATAAACTCCAAATGAAGATAACAGTCACGAAACGTGTATTGAGAGACGATCGCACCTGTGCCAGGAACAACTTCCATTGCGCCATCTTTCACGAGCCATTCGGCGGCTTCTCCATCGCGATTGACCCACCCATCTAAGTTTGTGCCATCAAACAGTACCTCGGCTCCTTCTGTTGGTTTCTTCCCGAGTGTGTCGAATAACATATTTTGGACTCCTGTTTAAGTTTTATTTGATTAAGTATAATCCAGATGATTAATATCCCGCATTTGTGTAATTGGGATCTGCATTGGGACCATGCCCCAGTTCGGATAGTCTGACACGAAATGTTTCAATATCTGTCGCGTATGTTGGATCGTTGATGTAGTCGGTGGTTTCGGCAGAATTTTTCTCAAGGTCGAAAAGCACTTCGGGCATCTCTGGCCCGTAGTATTGGTATTTTAGGTTGTCTTGTTTGATCATGACATTGTGTGGGCCAAACTGCGAAATCGTTTCGTTGTTCCAGTTGGTTGCTTCGCCTTTCAGTAGAGGAGCGAGACTGCGACTGTCCAGCCCGTCTGGTATTGCAATGTCTGATAAGTCACAAAGCGTTGCAAAAAGATCGCATAAATTCACATTCTCCTGAATTACTCGCCCGCCGTCAAAGCCTTTTGGCCATCTGATTACGAGTGGCACGCGCGCACTCGCTTCGTAGAACTTCTGCTTTTCCCAAATACCATGTTCGCCCAACATTTCCCCGTGGTCACTTGTATAGATGATGATCCAGTCGTCAAGGTTTTGCCCAACGTATTCAAGTTGGTCTAATACCCGACCGTAGTGTGTGTCAATGCTTTCTACCATGCCATAATAAGCAGCTGTTGCGCGTCTGAGTTCTCTTTCTGACGCGTCTTCACCGGGGCGTACTTGTCTGCGGCAAAGAAATGGGTGTGCCGAAGGTGTTTGATTGAGGAAGGGTTCTACGCGGTTGAGGTAGTAGCCAAATTTTTCGGCATCGGTTTGGTAGGGATAATGCGGGGCAATGAGGCTGAGCTTTAAGAAGAGCGGACGTTGGGATTGTTCTCTGTCATATTGGGCACTGTTAAAATGGCGCTCAATAACTTTTAATGAAGCATCTGTCCAATCTTCGTCATTGACCACGATTTGTGAGCGACCGATGCCTGCGCGTTTTACCTCTTTGGTATCTGACCATTTAAAATCGGCAAAGGGGCGCTCATAACGTTTGAATTCTTCTGCTAAGCGTCCTTCAACATGAGGTGTTGCAACGCTGATGTCGCCTGCGGGTCTGGATGTCCATCCTTGCATTTGGTCGTGTGTTTGATGGTGGAGCTTGCCGCAACACACGGTTGAATATGCATAACGTGCAAATTGCCGTGCAAAGGTCATATAGCCGGGTTGTAAATCGTGCCATCCTTCGCACCCACACGTTTTGGGCAGTTGCCCAGACAAAAGGCACTGCCGCCCAGGCACACAGATAGGGGACGGTGTGTAGGCATTTTGGAATACGACCCCTGTTTTTGCCAACTCATCTAAGACGGGTGTGCGCACAACGGTGTTGCCTTCATATCCTGTTACATCGGGGCGGTGTTCATCGCTCATTAAGAATAGAATGTTTGGCCTTGTGTTCATTGTTTTCCTCCCGCTTCGCTGGTGAATAATTCATCGCCCATTCGTATTCACGCCTTAAATCTTTTCCATTCACAGCGAACTGCATCTGGCTATGGCTTGAAAATTGGGTCTAATTTCCTCAAACATGATGTATGTTTTGGTGTTATATTGCAACCAGAATCTGAGCAGTTGGGTTGTGTTTTTACTCAGAAAGGAATGCGGGTATGTCTGTAATGGCTGAGACAATCTGTGTGTGTTGTGATCCAAATATCAAACAAATCCAAATTTTTAACTTTCGTTGGGGGGATCCCAGTTTTGTGCGCACCTTTATTCAGAATTTACCTGGGTCAGATCAATTGCTTGGTTTTATGATGGGACCCGATGGGTATGTGTGCGGTCGTACGTTCAACAATACGGAATTGGATACCCCATTAGAAATCAAAAAGCACTGGTATCGTTTTATGCTTTGGGGGCGTTATGGATATAAGTCGTAAATCATCATAGCACATGTTTATTTACGATTCGACGATAAGGGGGACGTGATGTTATCAGTAGGGTTTATTGGTGTAGGTAAGATGGGGCGTGGGATGTGTGAGAATATCATCAAGAAGGGCTATACCACAACGGTCTACGATACGGATTCCGGGGCTCTTGTCCAATTTAAAGACGGTGCAACGTTGGCATCATCCAGTCTGGAAGTGTTCTTGGACAGTGATGTCATATTCCTATCTTTACCGAACTCTGATGTGGTTGAAAGTATTGTGGGAGAATTTCTGCAGGAAGACTTTACTGGGAAGACCATTGTTGATGTGTCAACCAGTTATCCTGAATCAACAAAGGCACTTCATGCAAAGTGCACGGCGGAAGGTGGCCAGTTTGTAGATGCGCCCTTATTGGGGTCTCCAGCTGACACCGCTGCGGGTACCGCGCCTTGTATGATTTCTGGTGACAGAGAGGCAGTTGATCACGTTTGGGATATCATCAGCAGTTATGCCTCGCCCATTGATAATATGGGGCCTATTGGAAGCGCGCATACGGTCAAGATTGCTATGAACTTTCAAGGGTTGATGTATGCAGCGTTGGCAGCGCAGATGTTCCCGTTGATGGAGAAGCTTGAGATTGATACCCAGAAATTGTTCAAGGTTATGAATGACGGTCCTTTTGGTAATGCTGTTTTTGACTTCTATGGTCGGAAGTTTGTTGAGAAGGACTATCGCATGGACTTTGCGCTTGATATGGCATTGAAAGATATGGTTTACATGAAACGGCTTTATGAGCAATTCAATGTGCCAGCCTTTCTTTTGGATGGCGGATTGTCTCTCTTGCGCGAAGCTGTTAAAGACGGGCGCGGTAAACATGATACGTCGGAGATGGCTGCCGTTGTGTATGAGTATCTTGGATTGGATACGGGAGAAGGCGACTCGGGTGTGACGAAGTGATTACTGGGTTGAGGTATTTTACCACAAAAGAACCAATCGAAATTTTAGATAGAGGCATATTGCCTTGGAAAAGATAGGAGATTGTGCAGATGACTTATGGCAAACAAGCGGCACCCAAACTTTTTGACGATGAGCAGATGCGTCAATATGTGGCAGATGGATATGTGGTGTTTAAACCTGATGTGCCCGATGAGGTGCATGAGACTGTTCGGAAAAAGCTACAGGTGATGGTGGATGACGAGTTCAATTATGGCAACAATGTGTTGCCACGTGTGCCTGAGATGGATCGCATTTTGAACAGCCCAGAGGTGCGAGGCGCGTTGATCAGTGTGTTGGGGCCAGGATATATTGAGCATCCACATCGGTTCTGTCATTACATTGGGCCAGATGCAGAGCAGAGAACTTTAGAACGCAATTGTCATCAAGATTCTTATACGCCGCTTGGACGGCCACGACAACACTATTCACGCTTTGCACGCATTATGTACTATCCGCAAGATTCACCGGTTGAGATTGGACCTACCCATGCTATTGCAGGGACGCAATATCACAAACGGTTGACAGATGAAGATCGGGGAAATGCGATTCCGATGGCGGGAGATGCGGGCACGGTGGCGATTACGCATTTTGATATTGGTCATGCGGCAGGTATTAATGAGATGAATGTGCCACGCCATATGATTAAATTTATCTATGCGCGGGCTGTAGAACCCACAGTGCCTTCATGGGATTGTCAGGATACGATGTGGCGTAATCCCAAAAAATTTGAAACGCCGTTTGATCTGAGCTTGGCTTGGTCTCACATGTGGGATTGGATGTGTGGTAAGGACGATTTATATGAGAGCTTTCGTGCATTAGATGTGGATCGGGTTGAAGGCGCATTGGCTGCTTTAGATATCGAAGATCGTGCCACTCAAATTGCCGCGATGCATTCTCTTGCAGCAGATCAAGATACGGATGCGCTTGCTGCGCTTGTTCAAAAGCTCAATGGAGAAGAACAGTGGACACGTTTGACGGCTGTTTATGCATTGGGCGCAATGGGTGAACCTGCGGTACAACCTTTAAGTGATTCATTGGTTGATGGGGCAGCGGATCAAGGCGATGATGAGGTGCCCAAGTCTTGGAATGAAGGGGCCATTTCAATGGATGATGCGGCTCATGCACTTGCGGCGGTGGGTAGTTCGTCTGTGGAAGGTTTGATAGGCTTGTTGGATCAAGAGCATGAATGGGTGCGTATTAATGCGGCATTTGGGCTTGGTGAGATGGATTCTGTTGCAAGCAAATCCGTCCCCGCTTTGACACGTTGTTTGGATGATGCCTCACATTGTGTTGTGCGTACGGCGACGGATGCTTTGAGTTCCATTCGACGAGATGAGAAAGCGTTTATGCCCTCGCTTGGGCGTTTGCTTAAAGCAGGGCGACCAGATTGGAACGAGGAAGTGCGGCGTGGCTGGGTGCCTTATGAGCAAGTGCGTATTAATGCGGCAATGGCGTTTACGCGCTTGGGAAAAGATGCAGCGTCAGAAGAGGAGTTGTTGCTTGAGACTTTGGCAGATCCAAATGGTCATGTTGCTGCACATGCGTTGGATGCCTTGCGCAGAATTGGAACGCCTTCGGCAATGGAGGGTGTGATCGAATATCTGATGTCGCGCAGATGGGACGAGAGTTTGACCAAGGGTGTGACATTTTAGTGGTCAAATAACGATTCGCTATGGTACACAAACGCATAGGATTTGATAATGGGACAAGCGTATTTAAACGCTTGTCCCATTATTTGTTGGAATGAGATCCCTTAAATAGGATCTGATGAGATTTGTGACTTGACTTGCAACAGAAAATGTTTACTCTGAGTTGGTTGATGATTTCTCATACTTATTTTTGCAAAGAAGTGGGTTACTTTATGACAAACTCAAGTAAGGATATAGGCGATTTTTCGATTCCTTTATGAACTGAGGAGGTACCGTGAATAAGGAAATCAATTCATTTGTTGAGAAGAATGAGACGCGTTCTGTACCAGCTGGCGTCACATTTCGTTTGGACACGCTTTATCGCACCTCTGAACGGGGTGACAATTGGTGCATTACGTGGTGCGCCGATGATTCTCAGATTGTCAATATGGACGATGGCAATTGGTTGTCGCGCCAAGAAGGCGGCTATCACAATCATTTGTATCGGATCAGTGGTGGCCCTGAAAACTTTGAACGACATGATATACCCCATTATCCAGATTTTACAGAGGGTGTGGGCAGTTGGTTTGGATATGGCATTGTAGCGGTGGACGGTGCGATCTATGTGGCGACTTCGAAGACACCAGACCCCGGTTGGTCTGGGCCATTTCGCGGCGTGAAGCTACTTAAGTCGACGGATAATGGCGTGTCTTGGTCACGGGTTGATCGCAGTGGCAATGAGCGCATATTGACCGTGATGGATGAGGCGCGCAATGAAGTGACACCCGAAGAGATGTTTTCTTTGGCGGAATCTGGGCGTTTACATCAGACACAAGAGGCGTATCCGTTTTCTTATTTTGATTTTGTGCAACACGGGCGCAACAATGCATCTGCACCAGACGATTATCTCTATATCTATGGCCCTGAAGGTGCCCATGCCCACCAGCTCTTGTTGGCACGGGCGAAGAAGCAAGATTTGGGTAAACGAGATGCGTGGGAGTATTTTGTTCGCTATGATGATGAACCCATTTGGACGCGTGATATTGATGCACGACAACCCGTTTTTGAATATCCTCAAAAGAATGCAAACGGCGAGTATTTCGGTTGGTATTCTTGGTTGCCTTCTATTGTTTGGAATGAAGGTTTGGGTCTGTACATTATGGTGAATGGGGGGACCTATGCGGGACATGGGTTGACGGATTCAGATGAAGATTATTTCCACAAGTGGATGCATACCAAAACGGGCAGCCTTGGTTTTTGGTATGCAGAGAACCCGTGTGGGCCTTGGCATGCGTTTTTCTATACGGATTATTGGACGGTTGATGATCCTACCAATTTGATTTACCAACCCAAGCTGTCACCCAAGTGGATCAGTGAAGATGGGCGGGAGATGGTGTTGATTTGGTCGGACGCGATGAAAAATGCGGAAGGTAAATCTCATAGGACCAACTATTCGTGGAATCAGATGAAGGTGACACTCAAAATGGCCGAGGAGACTGCTTAATGCAGCTCATTTAGCCACTTTTTGTATACCGGCATTTCTAAAAGTGATTGTGGGGTATGTGATGAGATGTAAATGGGTGATCATTATGATGATGGTGTGGCCTTTACAGGTGTATGGAGCAGACGTGCTATTTGCTGGATATTTTGACATTCAAACGAATCAACAGGCTGGTGAACTCGTGTTTGGGAAAATCAATCTCAAGCGTAACAAAGATGCCCATGCGCATCCTATTCCGCAGACCTATCAGTTTGTTGTGAAAGGTGAAAACAACACACCGTTTGAACTGCGTACTGAGTTTGATGACATGAGCCGTGTTTTTGGTGTTTTTTATGTAAAAAATGGACAGAAGACCCCGGCGCAACCACAGGTTTTTTCCCTCGATATCGTTTTGCTGGATGGCAGAAAAACTCTCGCCGAACAGACGGTGCATATTGAGGTGGTTCAGGAAACCTTGTGGCACAAGTTTCAGGCCTATTTTGAACCGGTTGCCTTGGATAATTCGAGGTTATGGGGACGGCGCAGGTTTACCGATCGTGAGTTGGTTTCTGTGATGGATGCATTGGAGGAAAATGAGGGGCGTGTGCCGGGTAGTTTGATGTATCAAAAAGATGCGTATCAGAACTACGATACCGACCAGCATTATCGCAAGTCTGATCTGAGGCTGATGGACCCAGAGAAAACCAAGCGTTTGACACTGGAGTCTGATTGGCAAGACGTGGTGACAACCATTGGCGCGTTGGGGCGCAGTTATGCGCTTTCTGAAAAATATGGAAAAAACTCTGGCAATGGCGAACGACTCAAAAAGGTGCTCTATCAGGCGATCATTCAGTATGCTCATCACATTCCCATTTTGCCTCAAGATGTCAGTGTGAATGGAAAACCGCTCGGCACAGAGCTTGGCGACGGTTTTGCCTTGCTGACAGAACACCGCATCGTGACGCATGGTTTGGCCACACACCAGTGGGAAGTCACGGATGCGATGATTTTCCCTATGGTCAAGTTGATGCCTGACCTGTTAGCAGATATAGATGCCGGAGATCCATTGGCAAAAGCATGTCATGAAGCGGCTATGCGGGTGTTTCAGGTGGCTTTTTCAATTGTAAAATCACGTCGGGTTATGGACAGCTTCGATCAGCGTTGGAAAGCCATTGCCGATTCGAGAGTCTCTCAGGGCGCTTGGGCAGATGCCAACATTGGCCATCGCATTCGCACTTTTTATGCATTGCCGATTATTTTTGCCGACTACAATCGACCTATGACGTATGTGCCTTATTGGTATGAAGGCTACTTTGATGGGACTGAATATGAGGGGCAGACCTTTGCGAAGAACTGGTCTCCGCATGGTGTGTTGTTTGACATGCACCACTGGAGCAATATGCTGTCGGTGCCTTCGCGTACTTTTTTTCAGTCGGGTTTTCACCCCGATGGAACGGTCTCACACCATTTGGGGCATGGTTCTTCCGACGTGGCGATGAACGCCTATGGCTATGGCTGGATGATGAATGCCAAGGAGGCTACGGGTTTTTTCAAGGATACCCGTTTTCCGTTAAAGGATGAGGTTTACCAGTTTGTGGTGGATCGGGTCAACTGGGTTTATTCAAAGATGATCTTCAAAGGGCAGCTGGATTTTATTGTGACGGGGCGGAGTTTTTTTGCAGACTATAAGAGATATGCGCGAACGTTGCACAGAGATGTCAACACGCTGATCGACAACAAGGATACTGCTTCACTGATTAAGGATGAAGAAGCTGTGCTGAAACTGGTAAATGACATCAGAGAGGGAAGAAACAAGAGCAGCAGTACCACGGCTTTTTGGATTGCCGATTATCTGGTGCATCGACGGGAGGATGCGGATGGTGGTTTTTTCTTTTCAGTAAAGAATAAGTCGGTGCGTACCGCTGGCGCAGAAGATTTTACTCGGGTTCGCAAATCTTGGCATTTAGGTAGTGGTGTGTTGCAGTTGCGGGTGACGGGCCAAGAGTATAACCAGAACGTGTTGGCGCATTGGGATTTTCATGCTGTGCCGGGGGTGACGGAAGAATGGCGCAGGGATGTATTCCCGCAAAAGGGTGGGGCCAGTATTGCCATGCCTGGGGGCAATTTACTCTCGGGGCAGTTGAGCGATGGCGAATATGGTATGAGTTATTATCACCACAAGCCGATTCCCGATTACAACAGTGCAGTAGCACAAAAATCTTATTTCCTCTACGGTCGTTTTGCCACGGCATTTGGAGATGGTATCAAACGCACGCGTCAAGGGGATGGGCAAGCGATTGTTACCACGATAGACCAGTCTAAGATGGAAGAACCCATTCATTTTTCCATCGCTGGGAAGACGGGCACATTTGAACAAGGCGAACATCACGATAAACAAATAGAACTCAAAGCGCCCTCGTGGCTTTATCATAATCATAAGGGTTATCTGATTGTACCTTTCCCTGAGCAACACTTGCTGGTGAAAAGTGGCGATAAGATAAACGTCACCGATCTCGAACGCAAAGGCCAGAGGGGGGCCTTTCCATTAATCGAAACGTTTGCTTTGGCGCTGGATCATGGGGTGAAACCAGAGCAAGGTCAAAAAGACGCGTATCACTATGTATTGGTGGCCAATGCTGAGTTGTCGGAGATGGATGATCTTCTGCGTAAATATCTAGCTGAGGTTGATGTTGCATCGGAGCAGGGACGCTATCATATGTTCCATTCCAAAACGGAGAAGCTTACCCAGATTAGCGCGTTGGAGCCCGGAGAAATTAGACTGGCAGACAAGCGTACTGTAAGCGTGAGCGTGTCAGCTTTGGTGATGTTTGCAGAAAAGGATGATCACTACATGGTGACGGTCTCCGATCCCAGCCATGATATTGCATTGAAACAATTGACTGTGGATTTACCTATTGC
>JABIFK010000177.1 GCA_018650745.1 Candidatus Latescibacterota bacterium
AGTGTTTATCTGTGCTTGAGATGTTGATTCACATTATTGAGCGTTGTCTATTGGTGTGGATCTGTAGCTAAGGGAGTTGATTTTGGCACTTAAAATTCGTGCACGAACTGATGTGCTTGGTGCAGAAATTTCTGGGCTGGATTTTTCACGGGGTTTAGATGCGCAAGATGTTGTAGTACTTCGAGATGCCTTTTTGCAATATCACTTGTTGTGTTTGCGTAGTGAGCCTTTGACACCCAAAGCTTTTGTGGCACTGTCGCGTTATTTTGGCGAACCGAAATGCCACGTGTTGCGTAGGCGACGGCATGATGAAGTACCAGAGGTTGCGGTAATGGATTCAACGTATCAGCACGCAGAAGACAAACCTGTGGATTTTCGACTGGATCGAAAATCAGCTTGGCACACGGATGATTCTTATTTTGAGAAACCGGCGAAAGTGACATTGCTACAAGGTTTGAAAATTCCAGACAGCGGCGGGCAAACGCGGTTTTGCAATACACAAAAAGCATTTGAAGATTTGTCTGAGACAGAGAAGCATCGGGTGGACGGGTTACAGGTGGTGCATGCGTATGACACGGTAAGGGCCCCTGCGCGTGCGGCAAAACGCACGCCCGAGGAAGAAGCTGAAACACCGGATGTCATTCACCCGCTTATTCGCACACATGAAGATACGGGCACGAAGGCGTTCTATTTTAACCCGAATCGAACGGATCGGGTTGTGGATATGGAACGCACCAAAAGTGATGCCTTGCTCGATTGGGTAGACGAGATGGTTACCCAGAGTAAATATCGCTATGACCATGAATGGCGTGTGGGTGATATTTTGATTTGGGACAATCGCAGTGTGCTTCATTCGGTGAATATGGATTTTCCTGTGGGCCAAAGGCGATTGCATCATCGGATTTTGCTTGAGGGCGAACGTCCACGATAAAGAACAAAAAGAGGCTGTGACGATTCTGTCACAGCCTCTTTTTTTATTGATATAGAACAGATGCTTAGGGTGTTGCGTAAACAGCTTGAATCATCGCATTGATATAACCAAAGCAATAAGCATAAGACTGATAGTAGCCTTTTGGATCTTCTTCGGTTCTAGGCACGTGGTCGGGATCAATACCATAGCAATACCCCACGTCTTTGAGCGCTTTTAGAACTTTGCAGAAATCCATATCGCCTTCATCGGGCAGGGCTTCGCGGAAACTGTATCGTTTGCCCATAAGATTGCGATAGTGCACCAAGAAAATGGTATTGCGACTGCCAAAATATTCGATGAATGGGAAGACTTCTGTGGCAGAATCTTCGAGCATTTCGGCAATGGAACCCACACAGAAGTTCCACCCGTGATAAGGGCTGCGTTGTGTTTCGATGAAGCGCTTCATGCCTTCAAAATCGTTGAGCACTTTGTCAACACCCTTGTAACCAGGAGGCGTAGGAGGGTCTTCTTGAGAGTTACCCAATCGCACCTTGAACTCGTCTGCCACAGGTATGATACGCTCAAGCAAATACTCAATGCGCTCCCAGTGCATTTCTGCCGTCACACGTCCGGCGGCAGAGAGTGTGTTCTGCTCTTCTTTTGAGATCTTGTCGAGACGAAAGGCAGTGTGGGTGTAACCGCCACGTCCTTCTTCTTTTTCAGTACGATCAATAGGCAAGATGCAGGTGTTGTAACGCAGCGAGTCGATGCCAGCGCGGGATGCGGTCCGAATCATTTCACACACAAGATCTATTTCTCGGTCGCGCTCTGGGCTTTTGCCAAAATAGATGATGTTGTGAAGTTTTTCGAGGATAGGAATGGAACTCATATCCAATGTAAATCCAAAAGATTCGTGGTGCTCTCTTTCTTGGATCAACTCGTCAAGAACCCATCCTTTGTCGGGATGGAAGGGGAATTTGGCAGCTTTGTGTTTTACGCCACAGCGTTGCAGGAAACGCAACTCGGCATCGGTAGATCCAAAACCTTGGGTGCGCACATACATGCGCCCATTTGTTGTGGCCGGTGCTTCCGATGATTCTTTGCTGGTTGAGGCTGCTGCTTCACCAGCTGCAAGACCTTCTTCAAAATGTTTAGATGCCTCCATATGCTCCCTTTCTTTGGCATTGCTTTTGTGTGCGATTTGATGGTTAGGATTGTTTTTCTACAAATTGTATCCACAAAGGTGATTCCCCCACCTCAAACCGCTCCATTTGCTCTAATTGTCCATTCTCATGATTGATCTTGTAAGTGGAGAGATGCCCAGAATTCTGACCGACAGAAAGTACAAAGTTACCCGTAGGATCAACCTCAATAAATCTCGGTGTTGCTTCTGTTGGCTGATGCCCGTGTGCTGTGAGCGTGCCATCTTCATTTACAGAAAATATGGCAATGCTGTCGTGCCCACGATTAGACGCATAAAGAAAACGACCATCCTGCGTCATACAAATCTCAGCTGTCGATTTGCTGTCGCTGTCCCAGCCTTCTGGCAATGTCGAAATCACCTGAAATGACGAAAGGGTTCCCTTATCAGGATCAAAGTGATGTGCACTCACAGTGCACCCATTCTCATTGATAGAATAAAGCAGGTCTCGAGTCGGGTGGAAGATAAAATGGCGCGGTCCCTCTGGTGTTTCAGGTTGAATCTTGGCAGGATCATTGGCAGACAATTGGCCCGTCGCTTCATCAAACCGAAACTGATAAATCGCATTGGGCGGATTTGTATGCGGCACAAAAGCAAACCGATTTGTCCGGTCCAGCTGAATACTGTGTGCGTGTTCTTCCGTTTCAATCCATTGTATGGGGTCCTGACTCAGCGAACCATCATCGTTGATCTTATGCACACTCACAGCACCAGCACCATAATAGGTGGCCAAAAGAAACCGGTCCGTGTTATCTGTCTTAAGATACGGACCAGCCTGATCAACCGATGCAGCGCCAATAGATGACAATGCACCCGTCGATTTATCTACCCGAAAACTCTGATATTGTTTTACACCACGCAAGCAAATGAACATAAGCGTGCCATCTGCCGTTGTCGCCACAGCACCTGGCGAACTGTCCAAGGGAATATCCGCTTCTGGGGTCAACTTACCCGTCTCAGCATCCATCACAAACTTCGACAGATACTCACTTCCCGAATTTGATATATACACGTGATAGCTCATTTTCCCTCCATAATTGATGATAATTCAGAAATTTTCATAACAACGATGTATCGTTCCCAGGCCCGTCCAGATGCGTCCTAAGTGTTGCACGCATTCGATATAAAGCTTGCATCTCCCTGAGTCAAACACTTTCCAACATGCCCTATTCCCAGTCAGATGCCTGATTATGTCGATATTTTTACCATAAAAAATTTGTCAACAGTAACATTTCGTGTAGATTTAACGGTGCCTTAATCACCCTTTAACATATAAATGGTAAAATATAGGCTATAAATTTCGATACATTTGGCTTAACAACAGATCAAATTAAAATCGATCCATTCACAATATAAATGAGAATATACATATGAATATAACAGAAACGCCCCCTATTGGACCAAGCTTTGAACGTGCCCGTACGGGCTTGGGCAAGGACGCCTTAAAACGTGCATTTTTCGACAACCTCTTTTACATTCAAGGCAAATTTCCAGCCTTGGCCACGCAACACGACTACTACATGGCTTTGGCCTATATGGTGCGTGACCGCCTGCTGCAACGCTGGGTAAGCACCGCCACAAAATATACAGAACAGAAATCGCGTACAGTGGCGTATTTGTCTGCCGAATTTCTTATGGGGCCACATTTAGGCAATAACCTGATTAATCTGGGAATATACGATGAGGTGCAAGAAGCCATTGAAGAACTCGGCCTCGATTTGGAAACCCTTTTGCGCCAAGAGGAAGAGCCAGGTTTGGGTAACGGGGGCCTCGGTCGTTTGGCCGCCTGCTTTCTCGACTCCCTTGCGACATTAGAACTGCCCTCACTCGGTTATGGCATTCGGTATGAGTTTGGAATTTTCAAGCAAGAAATCGTCAACGGTTGGCAAGTCGAAAAAACAGACAAATGGTTGCGCTCTGGCAACCCCTGGGAAGTGCCTCGCCCCGAGTGGGCAGTCGATGTGATGTTAGGCGGTCACACCGAGAAATACCTGGATGAATTTGACCGCCTCCGAACGCGCTGGGTGCCCGAAAAAATTGTCAACGGAATTCCCTACGATACGCCCATTATGGGATACCGCAACAATACGGCCAACACCTTGCGTTTGTGGTCTGCCGAAGCGCCCGAATCGTTCGATTTTGCCGTGTTCAACCGAGGTGATTATTACGGCGCAGTAGATCAAAAAGTCCGGTCAGAAAACTTGAGCAAAGTTCTGTATCCCAACGACGAACAGATACAAGGCAAACAACTGCGCTTAGAGCAACAATTCTTTTTTGTCTCGTGTTCGTTGCAAGATATGTTGCGCATCATGAAAGTACAAGATATCCCGCTTGAAAAATTCCACGAAAAATTTACAGTACAACTCAATGACACACACCCGGCCATTGCAGTGCCCGAACTCATGCGCTTGCTTCTCGACGACCACGGATTGTCTTGGGATCAGGCTTGGTCCATCACCCAGCGCACATTTGCCTACACCAACCACACCTTATTACCCGAAGCGTTGGAACGTTGGCCAATAGACATGTTTAATCGTTTGTTGCCACGCCATTTGGAAATCATTTATGAAATCAACGCCCACTTCTTAGATGAAGTGCGCCTGCGCTTTTTAGGAGATGACAACCGTGTAACACGTATGTCGCTCATCGATGAAAGTGATGTGCGCTATATTCGCATGGCCCACTTGGCTTGTGTAGGAAGTTATGCCATCAATGGCGTGGCGGGTTTGCACTCAGAATTGCTCAAAAGCGATGTGTTAAGAGACTTTTATGAACTGTGGCCAGAAAAATTCAGCAACAAAACCAATGGTGTGACACCACGGCGTTTTGTAAAATTGAGCAATCCAGGGTTGTCAAATCTCATCACCGACGTCATTGGTGATAAATGGCCCAAAGAATTGGACCAATTGAAACAGTTAGAACCTTATGCAGGTGACAAGGCCTTTGGTGAAAAATGGCGCGACGTAAAACTGGCCAACAAACAAGCCTTTGCAACGTTTGCCAAAGAACGAACAGGGATAACCATTAACCCGTCATCTATGTTTGACATTCAGGTAAAACGCATTCACGAATACAAACGCCAACACCTCAACATCTTTTATGTGATTGCCTTATATCACCACCTAAAAAACAATCGCCACCTCGATATGCAACCCCGCACATTCATATTTGGTGGCAAAGCGGCTCCGGGGTATCACATTGCCAAATTGATGATCAAACTCATCACATCGGTAGGCGATATGGTAAACCGTGATCGTTCGATACGAGATCTCATCAAAGTGGTTTACCTACCCAACTTTAATGTGAGCAATGGGCATTTGGTTTATCCTGCTGCAGAACTGTCTGAGCAAATTTCGACCGCAGGCAAAGAAGCCTCAGGTACAGGCAATATGAAATTTTGTATGAATGGTGCATTAACCATCGGCACCTTAGATGGCGCCAATATCGAAATTCGCAACGCCGTAGGCGCCGAAAACTTCTTTTTGTTTGGTATGACAGCAGAAGAAGTTTATGCATTGCGCAATAAAGGCTACAACCCGATGGATTATTACCAAAACAATTCAGAACTCAAAGGCGTTATAGAATTGGTGCGGGCAGGCTTTTTCTCACGGGGTGATGGAGAAATGTTTCGCCCACTCATAGATGGCTTACTCCATCAAGATCAGTATATGGTGTTGGCAGATTTCAAAGCATATCTTGACTGCCAAGCCCAAGTGGATAAAGCTTACGCAGACAAAGAGCATTGGACACACATGTCTATCTTAAACACAGCACGCAGTGGCCCATTTTCGTCTGATCGCACCATTGGAGAATACAGCAATGAGATCTGGAACCTGGATTCAGTACCCATTCGCTTGCTCAATCAAGACGAAGTAAACGTCAGCATACCGCAGTAAGGATAAATTGTATTGGGATACATTCTCAATGCTTCACAAAATGAAATAACCCACGTACAGTAAGGGCAGGGTCCCCTGCCCTCATTAATCCAATAAATACACCTATGAAACCCAATAAAAAAGGGCTACAAATTAATTCTTGTAGCCCTTTTTTATGTCGTTTTAAGTATTGATTTCAAAGATAGTGTTTCAAATTTTTTTGATAAAAAGCAATCGTCTTTGCCAATCCATCCTTTAAAGATATGTTTGGGGCCCACCCCAAATGCATTTGTATTTTCGTAAAATCAGCATAATAATCACCAATATCTATGGACTTACGATCTGCAGGAAATTCTCGTGTTTCATATGTGCCCCCATGCAATGCAACCAACATATCGGCCAGTTCAGACAATGTAACAGTACCAGGCCCTCCCAAATTATAAACCTCACCCTTCACGTCTTCACGGGCTGCAGCCAACAAAAATGCCTCAACCACATCATCCACATATGTAAAATCGCGCACTTGGCTGCCATTCCAAACTTCAAAAGGTTTTCCTTCAAGCAACAGTTTGATCCAAATGCCCAAAAAAGTCTGTCGGTCGTCTTTAACGCGCATGCGTGGGCCAATGGTGTTTGTGAGGCGTAAAGCACAAGCACGAATGCCATAAACATTGTTGTACAAAATGTGGTACCATTCGCCGGCCATCTTATTGATGCCATTGACATCTACAGGGCGCAGAAGGTGGTTTTCATCTACGGGCAGTTTGCCGGGCTTGCCATAAATTTGGCGCGTACTGGCAAAAACAATTTGAATATCGGAGTTGTATTTGCGACACGTTTCCAAAATAGAAAGTTGTGCGCGTGTATTGATTTCCAAATCGGTATACGGATCTTGCATAGAATCCATGTGACTGGTTTGCCCGGCCAAATTAAACAAATAATCTTGACCCTGAATAAGATAACGTAAGCTGTGCTCGTCACGCGCATCTGAAATATTGACACGCACGCGGTCTTCAATATCTGCAATATTAAACAGGTTGCCACCGTATTCGGGAATAAGACTGTCCACCAGCAAAACATCTGCCCCAAGCCCCACCAACTTGTGGGCCAAAGCAGACCCAATAAAACCCAGCCCCCCCGTGATGATCACTTTTTTTTGACGAAACGCATCCATAGTATCGGACATTTTTGAATAAATTCCTTGATAAAGAATAATCCTAAACACAAAACAGAAATACCACTTCTACTGATATATTCATTTTAAAACAGATCTTTTTAAGCCCACAACATCAGCTTACAAGAATGATGCTTAGAGATCTATCACGAGTCAAGAGCATTTCTGGCAGAGCAGGGGCAGTATTCCGAAGCTGAAACAATATTGCAGAAAGCTGTATCCCTCGATGCCACTCAAGCCGTCATTTGGTATATGTTGGCACAAACAAGCCGACTGAGTCAGCACATCGATCAGGCCCACCGACACATTCTAAAGGCCATTGCACTCAAACCGTCTCATGTTGATTATCGCCAAGAACATCTAAATTTAGGTCGTATTTACGAACAGAGCGGTGACACACAGAATACGCACGTCGTCTACGAAGAAGCAACAAGATTGACACCGCATAGCCCAGAAGCCTATATTCACCTGGGTATGCATCACTTAAAACAAAACCAGTATACTGAAGCCGCGTCTACTTTTGAAAGCGCCCTTCAAGTATTGCCAAACGACCCGCGTATGCTCATGGGGCAGGCACAAGCGCTTGAGCAATTGGGACAAATAGATACGGCCATACAAGTATACCGCAGCGTGCTTTCATTGATGGACAGCCCCGAAGTAAGAACCCATCTGAATGCATTACTTGCACGCAAAAACTAAGACAACTCGTTAATGACTTAAAATTTTAGTGGTTGCTTATTCCGGAGCATTTTGATGTCAGAGAAACACCCTTCTTTAACCTGCTTTTTCCCGTGTTATAACGATGCCCACAGCATAGGGAGTTTGGTTGCCGCTGCCGACACGGTTGCCGCAGAATATACGTCTGATTATGAAATCATCGTGATAGATGATGGCAGTACCGACAGCAGCCGAGAGCTGCTGACCGAGTTACAGAACAAATATCCCAACCTAAAACTCATCTTACACGAGCAAAACAAAGGTTATGGAGGCGCATTACAGTCCGGCTTTCGAGGCGCAACCAAAGATTTGATCTTTTATACAGATGGTGATGGACAATATGATGTATTTGAATTGCGAAAGCTGTTGCGCGTCATGCAAGAAGGTGTCGATGTGGTAAACGGGTATAAGATCGAACGATCCGATCCTTTACATCGCATCATAATTGGCAAAGTGTATTTGAATTTAATGCGCTTCCTTTTCTTTTTTAAAGTACGCGATGTGGATTGCGATTTCCGATTGATGCGTCGTGAGATTTTTGATCAAATTTCATTGCACCACACCAGTGGTGTCATCTGTATCGAATTGGTCAAAAAGATGGAATTGAGTGGTTATCATTTTGTTGACTTCCCAGTTCATCACTTCCACCGCACACATGGAAAGTCTCAGTTCTTTAATTTTAGACGCTTGTTCAGAACCGGCGTTAATATTTTAAGACTTTGGGCAGAAATTATCGCCATACCTCGCTTATCCAAATTGTTTTCATCAAAACGCAAACAAGCAGTCCTTGACAGTTAAAATAGAGATTGTGCTGTGATTTGGTACGAGGAAGAACTAAGGTAAGTCCGAACAGAGTCGAAAGTCGGGAAGTAGATGAGGAGAGTGTGCGATCGTCTAAGGAAAGTATAACGATTGTGGTTGAATGACGAACTTGGCATTTTCTAAATGTTACGCGGCAACAAGCTCATGCTTGTTGCCGCTTTTTTTATGAAACATCTTCTGCATTAAAACGGTGCCTTGGGGTACGTTTGAGATTTAGTAAACTCGAACGACAGTACCGCGCTCATCTTCAAGGCGCTGTCGTACTGTTTCCTCGGTTAGTGGATTGTCGGGCCAGATCTCGGGCGGTTGATGCGAAAGCCGAATAAGCAGGCGCGCCATTTGGCCGACATATTCTTTGAGCTCGCGGACGTTGAGCTTGTCGATTGTATCGGCTGCCTCGTGGTGATAGTCGGCATCGGCGTGGCGCCCCCTAAAGCGCCAGCGCCAGAGATGTGCTGCGTCTATCGTCTTGCGCAGGAAAGGGAAATGATCGGACGAGGCATCGAGCTGCGCCATAACGTGGCATTGCAGGCCATCGCCCATGTCATCGAGTTGACGTTGAACAAGCGTGCGTAAATGAGGAAATGCAAGAACAACGCCCTTAATGTGACCGGTCGACAGTTCGTCGAGATTAATATTTGTGTGATTTTGCTGCATACGTAAGGCGCGCAAGATCGTTGCCTTCTTACATTTTTACGATCTCCATTACTCTATGGATCAATCCCAGGGTAATGGAGATCGACCTAATATAGAGCAGAGATTATCGATTGGCAATCTTCAGAGGTCGTGTGTTGGCGGTGCACCTTCATATCATTTTGACTGCGATCGCCCACGAGATGCCGTCTCTCACTGTTCAATGGCCTTGGATACTTCTTGACCTGATAGATTTTTGTCATTCCTTTGTCGTTAGAAATATTGTGTTAATGTATTGTATGAGTGATGAACACATGCCCAAGGAGGTTAAAAATTTGCACACGGTCTGTCTGATACCTTATCCATTCGGCGATGTCCTCGCATCTTTGCTTACAACATTACTCCGCACCAGACCATCCGATTTGAGCCCGACTATTTTGTTGACGTCTCAATGGGTTTGATAAATACAATTTTACACGCATTCAAATCTTACGCGAAGCCACACCCTCCGGGTTTTGCATACCAACAAAGGGAAAATATAACGTGCCAGACGGTCTCAGTAAGGATGATGCGCTTGAAAGTTTGATCAGCAATTTGGTTGAAACAGGGTGTATACGCCCTATTGATCAAATCGAAGACGCGCAGCTTGCAAAAAAAGTGAGTGATAAAGCAATTGCGCGACGTAAGAAGATGACCGTTTTGGCTGGGGCGCAAAGCGTTGGTTTTGACCCAACGTCTCGGAATCCCAAACAGGGGTTTCGTGTTGTTGCATGTCGGTTACAGGAAGATCCAAATGATGTTTCAGCATTGAATTATATTCCCGTTGGTCTGGGATTTCGGGATAAAGGAGACACCTTTGGTAAGAGTGCATTGTCTCGCATCTTTTGTCAATTTGGTGATCTTTTGTCAGAAGAAACACATCAAAAAATATTTGAAGAAGTGACAACATATGAAGGTTTTTTGACCGGAGGGACAGAAAATCACATAGCGATGCGGCGCACGGCGGGTTTTCTTTTTGGCGAACGGTTTCCCGATGCAACGTTTTATCACGGATTGACGGGGCGTGAACTGGCAGAAAAATGTTTGCAGTATATGATCAAATATGGACAGACACTTTTTCGAAATTCAATGGTGGAATATCTTTCGCCGGTTTATCATGCTGTTCATACTGGAACGTGGTTAAATATTGTGGAGTTTGCAAAAGACCCACGAGCACGGCTTTGTGCAAGAGCGATTCTGGATTGGATGCTGGCCGACTTGGCAGTGAACAGCCATCACGGCATTATCATACCGCCTTCTACGCGTGCAAAAGGTTTGGTGAAAGAAGAACCCATGATTTCTCAAGGTCGGCCCAACACGCAGTGGACGGGGTGGCTCTATTGGGGTGCGGGTACGATGCCTGACACCCAAGAGGCGTTGGAAAACTCGGACGACTGGAAAACAGGTTTTCTGACATGTCACGCAGTTTCAGATTATATACCAGAACCTGTTATTCGAAACTTAGGTGCCAAGCGTTTGGCAATGCCCTATGCATTGGTACAAGCACGTGCAAGCCGAGAAGTGATTTCACAAAGCCAAACGAATGCATACGGATTGCCCAAACCAGTGGATCGCAACCCGCCCAATTCACGATATAATGTACGCAGCGTTTATGTGAATCGGGATTATGCAATAGGAGCAGGTGCCCGAGTTGAAGACATTGATGAACCCACCGTGCGACACGCACATTCTTTTGCTGTTATTTGGCGAGATACTGCGCCACACAATTGGTTATTCTTTGTGCATCCTTATTGGTATACAAATCGAAAACACACAAATTCGGATGCGTTACTCGGGTCTGATGATTGGTCTGGCACGAGCCCTTTTTTCCAAATGGTGCATTGGGAAAATTCTGCTATTTTGTTATTTGACCTGCCAAAAGACGATCCTTACGCAGGACAAGCAGAGGGGAACAACCCAAAGTGGACGAGCAGCCGTCCGAGCAAACTCATACAAAGAGCACACGCTTATATACCGGATACAATGGATGAAGTGGTAACAAATGAACACGGTGTTTTTTTACGGGCAGGCAATGTATATATTGGTATTCGACCTTTGGGAGGACGTGCGTTTTGGGAAGATGGTGGTCATGAGGGTTATCGACGGTTGGTGATCGAAGGGGATTTGGTAGGTGCTGCCGTGGAAGTGGGTGATCAGGCAGAATTTAAATCCTTTTCTCAATTTCAGGAACGTGTGTCCAAAGCTGACTTAGATACCAGTCAATTGCAAAAGGAGAAACGTGTTCGATATTGTTCAACGCGCAATCACGATTTGGATATTCGTTTTAATTCGGAGGATTGGCGACCGATTGCTTCGGTCAATGGTGTAAAACTCGATTTTGACCGTTGGCCCACGTGTGAAAGCCCGTATCTGACGTGTCGTGATGGTGTAATGGATATAAACGATGGAACGTCAGGATTTAAGGTGAACTGGCAAGATGATTTGCCCGAATATACGTATTACGAGATCCAATAAGACCTGCATCATTCGTTTGAGAAATATTGGTTTCTAACGCTGCTCACTTGTCAAAAGGGAAACAGATATGAATAAAAAAGTAGAAAAACCCAAACTCCGACACATGGCCACACTGGGATCACTCGGTGGATATGGCAACAAAAACGGGGAATGGAGCGTTGAGCAAAAAATACAGGTGATTAAGAAGGCAGGATTCGACGGATTTGTGGGACGCTTGCCGTTGGTGACAAAAGAACATGTTGAAACATCAGGTTTGTTATTTGCCGCTACGGTGGATATTCAGGTCATTTCCGAAATTCGTGGTAAATTAAAGGCTGTTCAAAAGGCCGGTGCTCGGTGTGTAAATGTGCAGATGCTGAATCATGACACAACCACCAAACGGGCTGTGGAAGTTGCTCGAAGGGTGATTGCAACAGCAGATGATTTGGAAATGGATGTGGCCATTGAAGTGCATCGCGATACGTGCACGGAAACACCAGAAAAAGCCTACGCACTTGCCGAAGGGTTTGAAAAAGCCGAGAAGAAACCATTGAAAATGACGTGGGATTTTTCCCATCCCGCAGTGGTGAAACATCTGGCACCGCCCTATTGGGACCGCTTGGCAGAACGTCCAGACTTAATCCAACACGCACAACAATTTCACTTTAGGCCTTTTAATGGGCATCACGCTCAAATTCCAGCCCTTGGTCGAGGCGGAAAACTGACACCGGAGTTTTTGGATTGGTTGGATTTTGCAGAACGTGTGATGGCTTGCTGGTTGGAAACGGCCAAGCCAGGGCAGGAAATGTTTTCATGTCCTGAACAAAT
>JABIFK010000174.1 GCA_018650745.1 Candidatus Latescibacterota bacterium
CCTCTCTGGCAGCATAGACCTCGATTATGACCACACCACAACAGGCACAAGCAGCACCAACAGCTGGCGGCTCAACCTCCAGCACCAACAACGCATCAATGCCACAACCAACATACGTGGCAGTGGCCAATTTACAACCAGCTCCACCTTTAATGAACGCAACAGCGATGAACTTTACACCTACCTCAATCAACAGTTGCGATCCAGTTTTTCCATAGACAAACGATGGACCGAATCTCGCCGAAGCATTGATGGCAGTGTCACATACTATCGCGACCTTGAAGCAAAAACCAATTCCTTTCAAGGCTTTCCCCGTCTGTCCTTCCGACAAAGCTCTCGCACGCTCTTTGCTCGCAACAATACAACCACACAAAACCCTGCCTGGTATCGTGCCATCCGATACGATTTCAATAGCAACCTCACAAACAACTTCACGTATAATCCAGATACAACCGATACACGTGATCTAACGATGCAAAGTGCGTTCAACCTCAACAGCCAACACAAACCCATGGGCTGGTTAGATCTCACCCCGCGTTTTTCACTCAACGAACTGTTCAAATACAGCGACACCGATTCGATCACACGAAGAGAAACCTATACCGCCAGCGTCAATGTGGGTACCAGCCTTTATGGTATTTTCCAAACAAACTTAGGGCGCATTAAAGGCTTTCGGCATCGCTTGCAACCACGCATTTCCATCAATTACAACCAAAATTCATCTCTCATCGGTGGCACCTTTGGGTTTGGTGGCACAAGAGATTGGGGCGATCCACGTCGCAGTTTAAACTTTAGCCTAAACAACTCTTTAGAAATAAAAACCGAGCACGAAGAGGATGTGCGTCGGTTCACGTTTGCAACCCTCAACATCAGCACAGGGTACGACCTCGACAACACCCTACAAAAATGGCGTGATTTAAATACCACGGCATCCATCAAACCCGACCAACGCGTCGATATGCGCTTGACTATGCGCCACGAACTCCAAAATGTAAACGGTGATTTCAAACCGCGCTTAGAATCTTTTACCATTACCTCAAATTTCCGATTTAACGGCCGTCAAGGCAGCACATCTGCCTCCCAAAACAACTTCCAATCTGCCTCACAAACCCAATTTGGCATCGAAGGGAACCTATCTGATAATTTTGGCGACACAACCCAACCTTGGCGATTTGGACTCACCCATTATCTCAACTACTCAAAACTTTCTCCAACCTCTCCCGCAACCAAACGATCGTGGCTTAAAGCCGATCTCGGTCTCAATCCCACAACATCCCTCAGACTCGATTATTCGATCAATGTCGAGCTGGTGCCCACACGCAGCCTAACAGCCCAAAGCCTCTCTATTTACCGCGACTTACACTGTTGGGAAGCCCGCCTATCTTGGTATCCGACAGGATTCAACAAGGGTTATTATTTTAGAATCAACATCAAAGACATTCCTCAAATCAAATTTGAACACCGCAAGGGTGGTTTTGGCATCTGATGCCCTTTGTAGACACGCTATTTTTGACTTTCCCCTGCCCCTATCTTTTTGCAGCCTTTCACCTTGCCTAACCTACCTAAATCACTTAAATTAAAGCGCATTACTTCAATCTGGAGAATTGTGTGCGTGCATTGATACAACGCGTCAGCCAAGCTGCTGTTCGCGTTGATGACAAAACCATCGGTCAAATTAAAAATGGCCTGCTCATCTTCTTAGGGGTCACCCATACAGACGATGAACAAGCCTTACATTATGTTGCCGAAAAGTGTGTACACTTGCGCATCTTTGAAGATGAAAATGGCAAAATGAATCGCTCCTTGCTCGACACAGCAGGACAAGCATTGGTCGTTTCACAATTCACCCTCTATGGCGACACGCGCAAAGGCCGCCGCCCTGGTTTTTCTCAAGCAGCAGCTCCCGAAAAAGCCAATGCCCTCTACGAGCAATTTGTCGCATACTTAAATGAATTGGGCATTCAGACACAAACAGGTAAATTTGGCGCACATATGCACGTCGAAATTCAAAACGACGGCCCCGTTACCTTAATGATAGAAAACCCTTAAAATCGCGATTGAGCTTATTTCCGACCTCTGACCTGTGATTTGCAACCTGTGACCAAACTTATCCTTGCATCCGCATCGCCCCGACGCGCCGAATTGTTGTCTCGCTTGGGGTTTCCTTTTCAAACCATGCCAAGTGGTGCATCTGAAGAACTCGACGCGTCGTTGCCTCCAACGCAGCATGTTCTGGAAATTGCGGCACGTAAAACACAGGCCATCGCTGGCCAAGTACAAAATGCCATCGTTATTGGCGCCGATTCTGTCATATCTTTCAAAAACACCATTCTTGAAAAACCACGCGATGCGACTCACGCAGTAGAAATGCTGACACACCTTTCGGGCCAAACCCATCAGGTTTTAACAGGTTTGGTGCTGACAAATACAGAAACGTCTAAAACCCTTCAGGATGTGGTCATCACCCAAGTGACCATGCGAAACCTGACAGAAGAAGACATTCACCGCTATGTGGCAACAGGTGACCCTCTGGATAAAGCAGGGGCTTATGCCGCACAAGGTTTGTCGGCCATTTTTATTGATTCCATTTCGGGCTGCTTTTACAATGTTGTCGGTCTGCCACTCACCAAACTTTGGGCCATGTTAGAAACCATCTGCGGCCAATCACCATGGTCATATCTTTCACAAGACCACGCAGCACCCGATTTATTAAAACAACAACGGTAAGAGACAAGAAGAAAAGTCCTAAGGTTTCTGTGACTCTCTTTTTTGACTTTTCTTTTCACGTCTGCCGTCTCACATCTCACGGTTCTTATATCTATGCAAGAAATAGCAGAAAAACTCAAAAAACAGCGCGAAGTCAAAGGTCTAACCCTTGACGACCTCTTTCAACGCACACGCATCAATATCGACTATTTAAAAGCACTCGAAGCCGGCCAGTTCGATATGTTGCCCAATACCTATGCAAAATTATTCATTAAGAAATTTGCACAAGAAATCGGGTTAAACGTTGAAGAAATTCTTGCATTGTACGACCAAAAAGCCCCAAGAGAAGAGCCTGCCAAACGCCCCCCGCCACCGGCACACAGAGAACGAAACTTTCAACCCGTCATCCTGATTGCCGTAGGCGTTTTCATTGTGGCATTGCTTGTCTGGCAAATAAACCAACAAGATCAACCAGGAACAGCCTCACCCTTAGATGCGACCTTATCATCACCCGTCATACAACAACGGGCCAACCAACCAGCCACCAGTCACACATCACAAACAGTCGTTCAACCGATACAAACAGATGTCCAAGACGAAGAGATAAACCCTACTGAAACAACGGGTGTAACAACAATAGCCTCATCAAATACACCAACAGAAACCACCTTAACACCTGAATCCATCCAAAACCCAGAACCCTTATTAGAAGATCCATCGGCACCAGCACCTCAACCCGTGGCATCACCACAAGAAACCATTTCTCTGCCAAATACTCAAACTGAGGTTCTACTACCAGAGACCGAAACGACAGCACAACAACCAACCACCGAACCCGTTGCCGAGAATATCCAAGCATCAGAACCCATTTCAGAACCCATTTCAGAACCCATCGCAGAAGACCTAGTAGATACCACTCCTGTGACACAAAGCCAAACATCTGAGCGTTTGATTGTCGAAGAACAAACCTTATCAGAAAACAGAATAGAACCCATTATCAAACCCTTACCTATCCAAATTGCGCCCGGCAATCCTATTCTCTTATCAGGCATAGTACAAGAAACCACGCAAATTGTCGTCAAAGCCGACGGACGCATACTTTTTGATGGTGAATTACAAACAGGCAGTCGCCCACGTTGGATGGCGCGCGAAAGTTTGGAACTGACATTGACCAATCAAAATGCCATTGTGCTCTCTCTACAAAATCAACCCCTCCAATTCAATGACATAACCACCCAAAACATTCAGCTCAATATCAACCGCACCCAAATACACATCTCACCGTCTGAACAATAAACTATGCCTTTGCTCTACGCACAAATCGTTCCGTTGGGTGCACCCATAGATCGAGAAATGACTTATAGCGTACCCGACGACTTGCGCGAAACCCTGCAATTGGGCAGCCGGGTACTCATTCCTTTTGGGGTGCGATGGCTCACTGGCATTGTGGTGGGCCAATCAAACACCATAGACTTTGCCCCAGACCGCGTCAAAGCCATTGGCCAAATTCTCGATCCTTATCCCCTAATAGAACCCCATCTCATCAAACTCTGCCAATGGATTGCGCAATATTACGTTTGCAACCCCTCAGAAGTTTTCTCTGCAGCATTGCCAGCAGGCATTCATCTCGACAGCGGTCGACACGTGGCCCTCAATGAACAAGCAGAAATACCCAAAGGTTTGTTATCCAAGCGTCAAGCTGATGTCGTCACCTGCTTGACAGAACTCGAGTCGGCCTCCATCAAACAGCTCGAACGCCGCTTGGGCAAACAAGGCATACAAAGTGCCGTTCATGGCCTCATACAACGCGGCCTATTAAATGCTTTCCAAAAAATGGATGCGCCACGAGTCAAAACCAAAACAGAACGCATTGCCGAATTGGTCCCCAATGATCCACGTTGGTTTGAATTAGAATTGCCAAAAATTACCACGC
>JABIFK010000175.1 GCA_018650745.1 Candidatus Latescibacterota bacterium
GGGGGTCACTTTGGTGATGGCGCTCTCTGCTGGGTTTTGGGTTGTGCTTGAGCGGGAAGATCGCCAAGCGCGCGAGGATTTTAGGCGAGAATTAGGCACCATCACAGGGTATGCACAAGCTGTTCGCGAATTTATGGCAGAAAACCGCATTGTGAGCGTGCAGGATACGACATATCACAATTTGAATCATGTCCCGGTGATAGCAGCTTGGTTAACGGCTCAAAAATACGCTGCCAAAAAAGATTACGTATTTCGCACACCCTCATTGGTCCCAAGATCAAAAAAAAACGCACCAATACCATTTGAGCGGCGCGCTTTGTTGGCTTTTGAAAATGATGCACATTTGACAGAATACAGTGAAGAAACAAAAGAGGGTGGGGTTCCGCTTATTCAATATGCCGTACCCATGCGTTTAACAGAAGACTGCTTGGCATGTCACGGAGGTTCGCTTGGCGAAATCGATCCTCTTGGATACGCAAAAGAAGGTATGAAAGTTGGGGATCTGCGCGGTGCATTTAGTTTACAGGCCCCACTCACGACCTTGGCCGAGCGACAAGCTGACAATAGGCAAGCTATTTTCTTTATCGGATTGGGTATTGTTTTTGTGACGGGCGGGGCAATTTTTATTGCCATTCGGTTTGTAATACGCCCCTTGGATGGTTTTTTGGCCGCTATTAGACGCATCGGTGCTGGGCAGATCCAAGAGCGTGTGGCCGTTTATTCCGGGGATGAAGTGGGGGAATTGGCCACCGAATTTAACCGTATGGCAGATCAATTAGAATCTTCGCATGCCACATTAGAAGAACGCGTTCAAGAACGCACGCAGGCCCTCGAACAATCCCAGACCCAATTGGTACAAGCCTCCAAGCTGGCTGCATTGGGTGAGTTGGTTGGGGGCATTGCCCACGAAGTGAACACCCCTATTGGCATTATTATTATGCGTTTGGCCAGTTTACGTCCCGATGCAAAAGAAAGCGGGTTGTCTGAAGATTTGCTTGAGGATTTGGAGGTCATTCAAAGGCAAGCCAATAAAGTGGCGCAAATTACGTCTGGGCTTTTGGCATTTGCTCGTCAAACGCCTTTCTCACCAAAAGAAATGCAACTCAATCAGGTGGTCAACAATGCTGTGGCACTGGTTGAGAATGTGATGCGCAATAAGGGCATTTTGTATCAGGCACAATTGGATTCAGACTTGCCTCTGGTATCTTTAGATACAACAAGAATAGAACAGGTATTGCTCAACTTGTTTAACAATGCAATGGATGTCATGCCTTCTGGTGGTGAATTGACAGTGATAACTGAAGCTTTTGCTGGATCAGATGGGGATGATTGGGTGCGCGTACGGGTAAGAGATACGGGTGAAGGGATTTTGGAAGAGCACTTAGATCGTTTGTTTGATCCTTTTTTTACAACCAAAGAAGTGGGAAAAGGCACGGGGTTGGGGTTGTCGATCAGTTATGGACTTATTCAAGAACATGGTGGTACGCTTTCTGTAGAAAGTGAACTTCATAAGGGCACCGAGTTTCGGGTTGAATTGCCTGCAGTTTCTGTTTGACGAAAGGATAGATAGATGTCTCTATGCACAGTTTTAGTGGTGGATGATGAACCCGATATGTTGAGCAGTTGGAAGCGATTCTTGGGGCGTTCTTATACAGTTGAAACGGCAGAAAATGGCAAAGATGGGCTGGCCAAATTTGAAGCCCTAAACCCAGATTTGGTCATTACAGATTTACGTATGCCCAGCATGGATGGGTTTACGCTGCTCCAAGAAATCAAGAAGCGCCAAGCCGACGCACAGGTGATTGTGTTGACTGGGTATGGAACCATCGAAGATGCAGTTCGGGCAATGGATGCTGGGGCCTATTACTTTTTGCAAAAAAATGACAAACCTGAGCGTTGGTTAGATGTCGTTGAGCGTGCGCTAAAAGAGAAAGAATTGGTTTCGGAAAACAAAGCACTAAAGGATCAATTGGATGCAAAATTCACTTTTGACAACATTATTGGCAAAAGTGCGGCTATGCAGCGGGTTTTTGACTTGGTGAGTAAAATCGCGAATACCCAGGCCAATGTTTTGATTACGGGAGATAGTGGAACAGGTAAAGAGCTGGTTGCCCGAAGCATTCATGCCAATAGCAATCGCAAAGGCAAACCTTTTGTTGCACTCAATTGTGGTGGATTGCCAGAACATTTGGTTGAAAGCGAATTGTTTGGCCATGAAAGAGGCGCCTTTACTGGGGCCAATGCCGCACGTTCGGGGTTGATGGAGCACGCCGATACCGGCACGTTTTTTCTCGATGAAATTGGTGAACTGCCCATGCATTTACAAGTCAAGTTTTTGCGTGTTTTAGAAGAACGAAGCATTCGGCGTTTGGGCAGCAACCGCGAACTA
>JABIFK010000376.1 GCA_018650745.1 Candidatus Latescibacterota bacterium
AGGCCCCATCAAAGACGTGATGAAATGCAAAGAATCACCCACGGCGCAATTCCTCAGTGGGCGAAAACAAATTCTCATGCCCGAGCAACGCCGTCAAACCAACGGCAAAGCCATTCGCATCACAGGCGCACGAGAAAACAACCTCAAAAATATCGACGTCGAAATCCCTCTCGGCGTACTGACATGTCTCACGGGCGCATCGGGCTCTGGCAAAAGCACACTCATTCACGAAGTCCTCTTCAAAAAACTCTACAACCTCTATCACGACAGCCGCGTGATGTCCGGCGAACACGATGACCTCACAGGTCACGAACACTTGGGTGACATCATCAACATCGACCAATCCCCCATCGGTCGCTCTCCAAGATCCAACCCAGCAACCTACATCGGTTTCTACGACAACATCCGCAAGATCTTCGCCAACACAGACGAGGCCAAAGAACGCGAATACACCGTCTCTCGGTTCAGCTTCAATGTCAAAGGCGGTCGCTGTGAAGAATGCTCAGGCGAAGGCAGCATCAAAACCAGCCTCGCCTTCATGCCCGACGTCGAAGTCCCATGCCCCACCTGCAAAGGCGCACGCTACAACGACGACACCCTCGAAGTCACCTACAATGGCAAAAACATCTCCGAAGTATTGGACATGTCCATCGAAGACGGCGTCGAATTCTTCGCCAATGAAAACCTCATCAATCACAAACTCTCCGTACTCAACAGCCTCGGTTTGGGCTATCTCAAAATCGGCCATCCCGCTCCCATTCTCTCAGGCGGCGAAGCCCAACGTGTCAAACTTGCTAACGAACTCAGCAAAATCAAACGCGGCAAACACAACCTCTACATCCTCGACGAACCCACCACCGGTCTCCACTTGGCCGACATCCAAAAACTACTCGACGCACTCAATGGTTTGGTAGATGCCGGTCACACCGTCGTCGTCATCGAACACCAACTCGACATCATCAAAACCGCCGACCACGTCATCGATCTCGGCCCCGAAGGCGGTCACCGAGGCGGCGAAGTCATCGCCAGCGGCACACCCGAAGTCATTGCCAAAACAAAGAAGTCTTACACAGGTCAATTTTTGAAACCGTATTTAAAAGGAGTTTAACGCATGTCAATCTATAACTATCGCATCCTTCAAGCCTTCGCCATCCTTTGTCTGGTTCTGCTACCACATCTCCAACAAAACAGCCACACCTACACTGATAGGTAAATTGTATGAAATGAGAAAACCACCTCACGCTATGATTTCTTACAAAGGTTTACGATGATAAAAGTTGCAACCGCACAAAGTCATATAGATAAAGATGTAAAAGCAAATGGGACTGAAATCTGTACGCTCATGGAGCAAGCCACAAAAGAAGGCGCAGACCTTATACATTTTCCAGAAGGTGCCTTATCAGGATATTCCAAAAAAGAAGTGAAAGACTGGCAGGCATTTGATTGGCCAAATATAAAAATGCAACTCAACCAAATAGCAGATTTAGCGAGCAAACTTGGCATATGGGTTGTTCTTGGCTGCAGCCATCAACTCTCGCCACCGAACAGACCACACAACAGCCTCTACATCATTTCCAATACCGGTCACGTTCATACCCGATACGATAAACAATTGTGTTCTTTTAATGAAACAATGAACTGGTATACACCCGGGCGCAGCACGTGTATCTTTGAAGTAGCAGGCATTCGGTTTGGCTGTGCGCTTTGTATCGAAATTCAATTTCCAGAACTCTTCCTTGACTATCTGGATCAAGATGTACACTGCATCTTGTTTTCTGCTTATGACGACAGCACAATCTTCAGCATCCAAGCGCAAGGGTATGCCGCAAGTTGTAGTTCTTGGATCAGCCATTCAATACCTACAGCCATGAGCCACACAACATCGAGCAAAATGATTGGCCCAACAGGTAAAGTTTTGAGCACGTGCAAAAACAACACCTCAGGCATCATCATAAACACAATTGATTTGGACGCACCAGAATGGGACATCCCCATCACAAAAGCAAGACCGTGGCGAAACAAAGCACGAGAAGGCAGTGTCTATCGAACACGATATGTTTCCGACGCGCGCAGTGACAACAAGCAGATTTTTTAGCCGAAAAATTAAGGAACCAAAATGGCAACATCACGCAAATTTTCGTCTACAAAAAATAAACCGTTTGAATGCTACGCGAACGATGCTTTGCAATTTTAATTTTTTTTTGAGATCTCAAAGTGGTGCGCACCCTTGGTCTCATCGGCATCCTCATCCTCTTTGTTGCCTGCATCAATTTCATCAACCTCTCCACCGCGCGTGCAACCTTACGTGCCAAAGAAGTGGGTGTTCGCAAAATTGTCGGTGCCAATCAAAAACAACTGGCCACTCAATTCTTACTCGAATCTGTCTTACTCACCTTTTTATCACTGCCTCTGTGTTTCATCCTCACAAGCATACTCTTGCCCTACTGGCAACACATTGTCGGACAATCTGGCACCCTCACCACCCTCTTAGAACCCACCATGTTCGTCACACTCGTTCTGGCAACCATTGGTGTTGGCCTACTCTCGGGCATTTATCCCGCATTTTTACTCAGCGGTTTCTCTCCCATCAAAGCCTTACACACCCAGTCCTTTTCATCATCTGGCAATGCCGTCTTGAGAAAAGTACTCGTCGTCTTCCAATTTGCCATCTCCATCTTCTTGGTCTTTGTCGCTTTGGTTGCATTTGCCCAACTCGATTTTGTGCTTCAAAAAGACCTCGGTTTCAACAAAGAAAACATCATCGCCGTACGCATCTTTGACGTTGACCGTTCTCTCAAAGACAAATACAACGAAGTCAAACAACGCTTCCTCAACCACCCCAATGTACTTGCCACAACCGCATCGGCCAGTTTGCCCGGTGAAGGCTGGACCAGCCGACGCGACACTTACCAAGACCCATCGGGTGCCGCTTTTGAAATCAGACAATATGCCATCGACGAAGATCAATTGCCCTTCATCGGCGCACAATTCATTGCAGGCAGAAACTTCTCACCCGACATCAAAAGTGATCAACAAAGTGCCTATATCCTCAACGAAACAGCCGTCAAAAAACTCGGTATTGAAGACCCCATTGGCAAACCCTTCAAACTACAAAACAACGAAGGATGGATCATTGGCGTCGTAAAAGATTTTCACATGCGCCGCCTCACCGAAAAGCTACACCCCAATGCCTTTGTTTTCAAACCCCGCCAATTCCGCTATGTGGATACCAGACGCAAACGTCTCGCGTTTTCATACAGACATTCTTACCGCCATGAATTATTACCGCATGGTTGCCACAGGCATGGATGTTGTTCTCTTTGCGCGATAGATATAGCCAAAGAACTAACAACCGAATATGGTATGTAAAAGAAAGGACACACTATGGCCACCAATGGCATCTATAAAGTCGCCGACCTGTGCGAAGCCGCCACAGATGGCAATGTCGAACAA
>JABIFK010000116.1 GCA_018650745.1 Candidatus Latescibacterota bacterium
ACCACCTCCGCCCCCAAAACCAGAGAAAATACTGCTGTTGCCCTGACCTCGGCTTTTTAGGAGATCGTCATTGTTTGCTGGCAATTGATTTGAACGGAGGGATGTGAAGTAGTGATACATGAGTGGTGGCGAAATGAGTGGGCTGCGGTTGGAGTAGGCGCGGGGGCTGTAGGAGCCAAATGTGGTGGCAAGCTTGCCCGCTTCGAGCAAGAGTTGAAAATGGTTTTTTTGGAGGGCGTCAAATTGGAGAATGGGGCGCCAATAGGTTTGGAAATGGGCGCGTGAGGTCGGATCCAGAATGGTTTGATTAAAGAGGGTTAAGCGAGGTGCGAGAACGATATCGCCAAATAAAGTAGCCCGCATTTTGTCAAAGGGGCTGTCGCCACGGCGATATTGGTTGGTGAGTGGCGCGCCCTCTTGGCTGAAAGGGGTTGTGAGATCCACAATACCACTAAAGTAAAACTTGGGATCAGTGGTGGTTTGTGCTGTGGTTTGAATGGGCGCTGCAACATAAAAAAACAAGAAGATTTTCCACAAAAGATGGGGGATTTTCATTTGCTTTTTTCTCAGACAGATTGTGGAAGTTTTGTTGATATAAATACGTGTAAATATTACCTGTTTTGGCTTTCTGTCAAGTTGCTTTATTTGTTTTTGTTTTTGCTGAATGGGTTCGTATCTTGGACCCGGTGCAATTATCTTACCCAATGGCGGTAGAGTGGTTTTACATCTTCGGGAAGTTGATCATACACCATTTGGGGCACGTGGGGCACTTCGTTTTCCTTCCTGTTTTGTCGGTCGACCATATGCTTGCGTTCTGCTGACTCTGGCATCAAAATATCGAGGTTGAGCCACCACGGCGCGTAACGAATGGCCAAGGCCACACGGGGTTCATTGGTATGATTGGGCGCTGTAGCATGCCAGAGGCGGCTGTCCATAACAAGGACACTGCCAGCCGACCCTGTGGCGTTCATTTCACCTGGCACGTTTGCGTGGGCATCAATGCCGTTGTTGCCTGTGGGATTGTTGTTTGATCGATGGCTACCGGGCACGATGAGCGTGCCGCCATTTTCATCACTGAAGGGCGAGAGCATCCAGAGTGTGGTGATGTGAAAGAGGGCGTCTGGATACGGTGCAGGTACGTGTCCGGCGTTGCTTTGGTTAAAGGGCCAGTCTGCGTGCCAATGCCCGCGTTCATTGTCGGGTTCATTAACGATTGCGGAAGTGAATGAGATGCGAATGTCGTGACCCAGCATTTCGTCGAGGAGAGACATGAGGCGCGAATCTGCAAGATAAGGCGCAAAGGATTGGTTTTGAGAAATGAGACCGGGTACAAAACCAATGTTTTCAGCGGCGCTGTCGCGTCTGTATTCTTCTACTGTTTGTAGTACGCTGTTCCGAATGTTTTCGACTTCTTGAGCTGGAATGATGTTTTCCAGCGCGCACCAGCCATTCAATTTGAGTAATGTTAGATGATCTGACACAGCATCCTCATTTGTCATTTTAGGAGATTAAGATGAAAAAACAACCCAATGTGATAGTGATTATGACCGATCAACACCGTTTGTCTGCTGTGGGTGCTTATGGCGACACGGTGTGCCAAACGCCTAATATTGATCGGTTGGCCAAAGAGGGCGTTCGGTTTGAGACGGCGTATACATCTAACCCTGTATGCAGCCCCGCACGGGGTACGGTGATGACGGGGCAATATCCGCACACACATGGGATTACGTCTAATTTGCACAATGTGGGCTGCAGTGTCCACGAGTTAAGAGACCGCCCCGAGTTGTTGTCGCGGAGAATGGAAAGTGCGGGGTATCAACTTGGGTACACGGGCAAGTGGCATTTGGGAACAGAGAAGACGGAGAGTTTTGGCGTTCCGAATGAACCGTCTTTGCCGAGGGATGTGGGATTTGAGGGGCAGAATTTTGGGAATCATGGTGGAGGCGGATTCAGTTACCCAGAGTATCAAAATTATTTGAAGGAAAATGGATGGGCACACGAGGTCAAAGAATGGGGCGAAGAGACACAGCATATTTTTGAAATGGGTGAGTTGGAAGGGCCGACAGAATCGACGGTACCTTATTTTTTGACGCAGCATACAATGGATATGGTGGATCGATTTGCTGAGGAAGAGAAGCCGTTTTTTATTTGGCATAACTTTTGGGGACCGCATGGGCCGTATTATGCATCGAAAGAATATGTGGATCGGTATCGAGACGTGTCCATTCCTGAGTGGCCCAATTATCGGTGGCCGTCGCGGGAGTTGATGGGCCCGCACCAGGTGAAGATTCATCCCGATCACGAGCGGTTGACGTGGACCGATTGGGAGATGGCGTTGCGGTATTATTATGCATTTACAACGTTGATTGATGAACAGATTGGGCGGTTGGCGGCGCATTTGGAGGCGACGGGGCAGCTTGAAAATACCGTGATTATTTTTGCGTCAGATCACGGCGAGACGATTGGCAGTCACGGGGGATTAACGGATAAGGGGTGGCATCACTTCGAAGAGATCCATCGGATTCCCTTTATCGTTCGATTTCCAGATGGTACTGCGAAGGGGGAGGTCAGGGAGGGGTTTGTTTCTTTGACGGATTTGTATCCGACAGTGTGTGATTTGGGAGAGGCATCGTGGGATAAAGAGGCGGTTCACGGGAAGTCGCTGTTGCCGTTGGTGGCTGATGCGGATACGCCTTGGCGAGATACGGTGGTGTCGGAGTTTGGGGGGGTAAACAGTTTGGCGGCAACGTTGCGGACTCTTCGGCACGCGTCTTATAAGTATGGATATAATTGTGCGGGAGAGGATGAGTTGTATGATTTGGACAAAGATCCTTGGGAGACACGGAATCTCATTCAGCACCCGGATTATCGAGATGTTGCGGCGGATATGCGAAGGCGGTTGTATGTTTGGATGGTGGAGACGAATGATCCGGCGAGAAGGTTGTATCAGAATCGGTTGAAGTATTATGGGGAACATGAACAGTTTGAGGTTGGGAAACATCCGGGATAAGTAATATTTTCTTCTTGTCAGCAAAAACGCGCTTTCCCTTTCGGCTGACACATACAACCTGTTACCAGGCACTTTTCTTCTTTGAAGGACCAGACTTTGAGAATGGTTTTGCACAAGATCCAGTCGAGATCTTCTTTGGTGAAGGAGAGTTCGTTTCGGATGAGGTCGAGAGATTCTTGGTAGCCGGTTGTTTTGAGAATGTGAGGGAAGTCGGTTCCCCACATCAGGCGTTGAGGACCGTAGGCATCGTAGACTTGTTTGATGATGTCGTGGGTGTCGCTAAAAGGGTAAGGCGCTTTGGAGCGGGTGTGGATGTTGGAGATTTTGACATAGACGTTGGGGTATTTGGCCCAGTTGAGCAGGTTGGTGAGAATGGCTTTGGGATCGGGTTCGTTTACGACGGTGCCGCCGATGTGATCGACAACGACTTTGACCTCGGGGTAGCGAGCTATGATGGGTTCGATGGGGGCGTGGTCTTCGCCTTTGCCAAAGAGATTGAAGCAGAGGTTGAGGTCGCGGGCGCGTTCCCAGAGCGCGTTTTGGTCTGGGGCGGCGAGGTCGGTGTCACCGTAACGAGAGAGATGAATGCGGATGCCGCCAAAACCTTGTTCGGTGGCGAGGCGTTCGAGTTGATCAGCTGCGTTGGGGGCAGTGGGATCGACCAAGGCTTGAGCGGCGAGTTTGTTGGGGTATTTTTGGATGCAGTCGGCCACGTAGCGGTTGTCGAAGAGGTAATGAATGGGTTGTACGATGACGGCTTTTTCGACACCTGATGCGGCCATTGTTTCAAAGAGGAGTTCGACGGAACCGGGTTGGCTGGGTGTGCTGGGGCCATAAGGATATTTTTCTGTGTCGTCGCTCCAGACGTGCAGATGTGGGTCGATGATCATGTGCGC
>JABIFK010000170.1 GCA_018650745.1 Candidatus Latescibacterota bacterium
CATACTCATGGGGATCAACCGTTTGTTATCGATTGCGTCGCATGGCTAAGAGTTCTTCCGCACGTCGTTGGGCGGCTGTTTTGGTTTCTGTGGCGCCTTGGCCAAGTGTGCGTGTAGCATCATATAGTTGTTGTGCAGACAGTGTGCGTACTTCTCCTGTTGCAAATTCAATAGCTACAGATTGTTGTGTACCATCGTCAAGTAACCGAATGTCTTTAATTCGCATACAAAACCTCCAACGGGTTGTGGATGCTCACAAATCCACTTTTGATGAAACTACGTGGGATTTGGGGCATTTGTCAAGGGTTTAAAGGGGGCATAGACAATCGGGTTTGGTCTAGTAGTCGCGTGGCTTGCCGTGTCTCCCACACATCGTGAACACGAACGATGTGTGCGCCCAATAAAATGCTTTGGCTTATGGCCGCGATCGTGCCTGGCACACGCTTGCTTGGCTCTTCATTTGGACCCGTAAACTGTTTACGCGACGGGCCCACCAATATTGGACAGTTGAGTGTGTGGAATGCGCACAACTGTCCAAGTAGCTGTAGGTTATGCTCAAAGCGCTTCCCAAATCCAAACCCAGGGTCCAATATGATATGCGCATGTGAAATACCTGCATTGAGGGCGTGATTGATTTGTCGTTTAAAAAAACACAGAACATCTTCAGTTACATCTGCATAGGTTGGATTCTGTTGCATCGTTTTTGGCGTGCCTTGCATATGCATAAGAACGACCGGTACGTGGTATCTGGCTATAATTTCCGACATTTTAGGGTCAAAACGGAGGGCGCTGATGTCGTTAACAATACTTGCGCCTGCCTCAATGGCTTGTTTGGCCACTTCACTCTTTGTGGTGTCAATTGAAATGGGGAGGGTCGTTTTTGCGGCCAATTGTTGTATGATGGGTAAGGTCCGGTGGCATTCTTCTTCAACAGATATGTCCTGTGCACCTTCACCATAGGGACCTTTGGGCCTTGTAGATTCACCGCCAATGTCGATAATGTCGGCACCCTGATCAATCATTTCGTGTGCTCGGTCAAGTGCTTTTAATGGGTCGATGTATTTGCCACCATCAGAGAACGAGTCGGGGGTGGTATTTAGGATGCCCATGATGCAGGTTTTGGGGCCCAGTTTGAGGACGCCTTTTGGGTGTTTGATCTGAAAGTTGGGTCTTAACATAAGTTTGGAAGACAAAGAAAGGGATGGCAAAATGCCATCCCTTTTCAATATTCTTGTTATAAGGCCAAATTAATTCTGTGCGGGCGATTCGTCGTTGCTTTCATCATCATTGGATTCAGTTGCATCGTTTGGCGCATCAGATTTGACTGGGTCATTCTCAGGTTTTTCAGGTTTTTCAGGTTTTACAAGGCGTTCACCAGCCATCAATCGGTTCATTTGCTCGTTGTCCAATGTTTCAAACTCAAGCAAGGTTTCGGCCATGATGTGGACTGTTTCCAAATTTTCAGAGAGTAATTTGTCGGCTTTTGCTTCGGCTTCCAAAACAATCCGTTTGATTTCTTCATCAATCATTTCAGATACACGCTCACTGTAATCTTGGCGCTGTGCCATACCGCGACCTAGAAAAACATCTTCGCTTTGGTGACCATAGGCGATTGGTCCCAATCGTGGGCTCATACCCCAATCGCAGACCATTTGGCGTGCAAGCCCGGTTGCCATCCGATAATCTTGTTGTCCACCCGTTGTTATTTCACCAAATATGAGTCGTTCGGCCACACGCCCACCCAAAGCATAGGCCAAAACGGCTTCGCAATAACTCTGTGGGTAGGTGTGACGATCGTCGATGGGCATTGTATGGGTGACGCCTAATGCATGACCCCGTGGAATAATAGTCACTTTGTGGAGGGGGTCGCTTTCTGGTATGAGTTTGGCAACCAGTGCGTGACCAATTTCGTGATAAGATGTGAGCTTTTTCTCGGTGTCCGATATGACCATGCTGCGTCGTTCAGCACCCATCATCACTTTGTCTTTGGCATTTTCAAAGTCGACCATTGTCACGCGCTCTTTGGCATCACGAGACGCTAAGAGGGCGGCTTCGTTGACCAAATTCTTTAGGTCTGCACCCGAAAGCCCAGGGGTACCGCGTGCAACAACTTGCAAGTTAACATCATCTGTCAAAGGTACATTGCGTGTGTGCACTTTTAAAATGCCTTCGCGCCCTCGAACATCGGGGCGGTCTACAACGACCTGACGATCAAAGCGACCCGGGCGTAGCAGAGCAGGATCAAGCACGTCAGGCCGGTTGGTTGCGGCGATGAGGATGACCCCTTCTTTGGATTCGAATCCGTCCATTTCAACCAGCAATTGGTTGAGGGTCTGCTCACGTTCATCATGACCCCCTCCAATACCAGCGCCCCTGTGCCTGCCAACGGCATCAATTTCATCAATAAATATGATACAAGGTGCGTGGCTTTTGCCTTGTTCAAAAAGGTCAC
>JABIFK010000168.1 GCA_018650745.1 Candidatus Latescibacterota bacterium
GAAACTCAAAGCAGAGTTTCCACATGAGGCGGTCGCGTTAGATCGGTTTTTTAACGCGGTTCATGATACTTATAAATTAGGGCTCCTCTATTTTTTTAGGTGGCGTGATACACCCCGTTTAGACCCGTATCGGGATCTAACTGTGGGAGAGGTTTTGGATGATTATTTTGATGATCCAAAACTTAAGTTATTGCTTGTTGCCGATGGCCCCCATTGGGGGTCCCCGCCCAATAGAACTTCTTTTGTTTTTGATTCAATGCTTCGGCTGTCTTATTTCTTGGGCAACTATTACCCAGTTGGTGGGTCTCAGGTTTTTGCAGATGAGTTGGCGCAACGCTTTGAAGAACGTGGTGGTCACATTTTAATGCATTCTAATGTCAAAAAAATTCTGACCGAAAGTGGCAGTGTGTGTGGTGTTGAAGTTGAGACAGGCCCCAAGCAAAAACGTTTTGTAAAGCAGGTGAAGGCGGGAGTGGTTGTGTCGAATGCAGATTTGTTGCAGACTGTAGAGAAAATGCTCGATCCCGAGCAAGTTGATTCCGAGTATTTAGATCACATTCGGCAATTGCGGCCCACACATCCATGTTTTTTGACCCACATCGGTCTAAAAGATATTTCTACAGAAACACTTCGTAAAATACAAGGTTATTATTGGAATGAGTGGGATCCCAATTTGTTGGCTCAAAATGGGTTGAGGTTTAAGATTTTTATTCCCACCTTATTCGAACCCAAACTCGCACCCCCAGGTTGTCATGTGATGATTATCCAAAAAGTATTGGATATGCATCATTACGATGTCACTGATTGGGCATCGCACAAAGCATCCGTTGAAGGCTATATTCTTGAGCATCTCGAAAAAATCGTTCCAGGTATAAAGGACAAGATGGTCGTGAAATTGAGTGCTTCTGCGTTGACTTCCTACCGTTTTACGCTTAACCACCAAGGCGCGATGCTTGGGTGGGAAATGTCGCCAGACCAACTTGGCGAACAGCGTGTTAGTATTGTTGGGCCGGTGAAGAATTTGTTTTTTACAGGGCATTGGACCCAGCCCGGTGGTGGTATTACGCCAGTGATTGTCTCGGCCATGCAGGTCGCGCAAGCTGTCACGCAAGGTGTATCAAGCACAAGATCACAGGCTTCTGTGTCTTGAGCGTGTTTTAAACCCTTTTATTTTTTAGGTGAGTTATGGCAGAAACGACAGAAACACAACATGGAGATGATCAAGCAAACGAAAAGATCACCCCTACGATAGACCAAGGGCCCAAGCCCCCTTCAAAAAAAGTATGGGTGCTTGGGGGCGTGGTGGTTTTGATGTTGGTTTGTTGGGGTGTTATGCGCCATGTAGATCATTTGGGATGGGCTTTCTTCAATTCGGGCCGGGGGACTGTTGTGATGCTGGGCAATATGGCCGAAGCTCTACGCAATCATGATGCTGAACGTGTTGGGAAGTTTTACGCGCCCACATTTCAGGGACGGTCATTGGGGCTCAATAATCGGACAAAAGTTGATGATCGTGATGGGATACGCATTTATAATTTTGTGGCAGAGGGCGAACATGCCACACCCACAGCAGCCCTTGCGGAATGGGACACCTATTTGGATGGTTTTGATTCAATTGATGAAGCGGGTTTGTATATTCATCGGTTGGAGTCGTGGGATGATATTGTGGTTGCGAGTGTGCGTTTTGAATTGATCGGTACGCCAAAAGGTGAAACCCTTCAGGGCATTGACCGGGCACTTTTTCGTATGCACTTTTTGCAAGATGACAACACGTTTACCATTCAAAAAGCAGAATTGATAGAAGGGGATAGAGTGATCAATTCTCGCCCTCTATTTGAAAACGTGGGCTCACTAGCGGGTATTGATTTTGAAAATCAGTATTATCCGGGCTTTCTGAATCAGCCTTTGAAATTTGGCATGTTGCGTTATGGTCCAGCAGGGATTACTGCAGCAGATTATGACAGCGATGGTTTTTGTGATTTGTTTATTCCCGATGGCGTGGCATCAAGATTATTCCGCAACGTAGGAGATGGAACCTTTAAAGATGTAACAGCTTCCGCGGGTTTGATGGGATTGAGTGGCGTGAGTGTAGGTGTATTTGCCGATTATGACAATGATGGCGATAAGGACTTTTTTGTCAGTCGCACCTATGAGCCCAATCAATTGTTTGAAAATCAGGGTGACGGTACTTTTGTTGATGTTACCGAAAAATCGGGCATTGGAGCTGATAACAGCACGACAGTGGCTTCGTGGGCGGACTATGATAATGATGGTTTTCTTGACTTATATGTTGGGCGTTATCTTGAAGCCAGAAAATATATCCCTACCACATTTTATGCGCGAAACGGTGAACCCAATCAATTGTATCGCAACAATGGTGATGGCACATTTACCAACGTGACAGAAGAGGCTGGTGTAGGGGAACTTGGGTTGTGTCTGGGATCGGCTTTTGGCGATTACAATGATGATGGTTTTCCAGATTTGTATGTGTCCAATGACTTTGGTCGCAAAACGCTTTATAAAAATAATGGCGATGGCACATTTGATGATGTGACTGTTGAAACCGGAACATTGGCTTATGGCGCAGGTATGAGCTCCACCATTGGTGATTATGATAACGACGGTCGTTTAGATTTGTATGTGGCACACATTCGCTCTGAGGAGGGGTGGTTTGCTGAATGGCCAACTGTGTTGCGCTATATGGTCAATTCTTGGCGACAAAATGTGTGGATGACGGATATGCCACTCTATTTTGAGATCTTCAAGCAATCTGGTTTTCAGTTTGTGCAGGTTTTTCAAGATATGGCTTCGGGCAATACATTGATGCGAAACCGAGGGGATGGAACATTTGAAGATGTAACTTGGGAAGCCAATGCCAATCCGCCGGGTTGGTTTTGGGGCACGAACTTGGTCGATTTTGATAATGATGGATGGCAAGATTTGTATGCGGCAAACGGATGGGTCTATAACGACGAGAATACCGAAATAGAGTTGGAGTTTTTGAACAGTGTTGTGAGTGAACAAAAACTCTACAAAACCGGCTATTTATTCGACCCCAATTATTTCGGAAAACGGTCTTGGCACGGTTGGGAGCGAAATCGTTATTTACGCAATAACGGTGATGGTACATTTAAGGAAATTGGTCGGGGGAATAATTCTGATCTCATTATGAACAGCAGAGGCACTGCCGTTGCAGATTTTTGGAATCGGGGTGTTATGGATGTGGCTGTGGCAGCTTCGACAGATCGCCATGCATTGTTACGCAATGGAATTGAAGCTGACCGCAATTGGGTAGAAATTAAATTGATTGGTGCTGGAGGAGACTTGCCAAAGGGGTCAAATCGGGATGCGGTAGGAGCGCGTGCGATTTTGCGCTCGGGTGACATGCAAATGATTCGGGAGGTGATCTTGGGAGATGGCTATGGTGCACAGAGCATGTTGCGTTTGCATTTTGGTTTGAATGATATTTCACAAATAGATGAGTTGGTGATAAGATGGCCTCGATCAGGAATTGAGCAACGTTTTGAAGGGGTATTGCCGAACCAGTTTTATGAAATCACCGAAGGCCAGGATCAATTGGTCAAAAAAATATATCAGGTTGGTGGTACAGATGGGTAAGAGAATGGTTAGCAAACATGTCTGTTATACGGGGTGTTGGATATTTGTGGTTGCCGTTATTTTGAGTTGGGCGCAGGTTGCTGCAGAGGATAACATCTCACAAGCGGCGTGGTTCAAAGATGTGTCTGTTTCTGCAGGCATAGACTTTAAACACACAAATCGCTCATTTGACAATGCCTACGGAAGCATCATGGAAGGTTATACTGCGTTGGGCGCTGCTGTTGCTGTGGGCGATTACAATGCGGATGGTTTTGACGATCTGTTCGTGACGGACTCAAAAGAGTCGGGTAAGAATCGTCTTTATCGCAATGAGGGTGGTTTTACATTTACTGAAGTGGGCGAAATAGCCGGTGTGGCAGATGGCAATGATGCTGTTAATGCATCGGCCAATGCGCTTTGGTTTGATTATAATGGGGATCGGCGTCTCGACTTGTTGGTGGTGCGATTTGGTCGCAATTTACTATATGAAAATCAAGGGGACGGTACGTTTAAAGAAGTCAGTAAACGAGCGGGTCTTTCTCACCCTTATCTTAACTGTATTGTCGCTATTGCATTTGATTATGATTTGGATCAAGACCTCGACCTGTTTTTGGGCAACTACTTTCAGGCTGTAAACTTATTTAATCCGTCGACGTCTAAATTTTTTCCTGAAAGCTTTGAGACGGCCAATAACGGTGGCGGGGTAACGCTGTACCGCAACAATGGCGACGGTACATTTGAAGATGTGACAGATGCTGCGGGCATTCGGCTCTCTGGGTGGACTTTGGACTTGGGGCATGCAGATGTGGACCATGATGGGGATGATGACTTTTATGTGGCCGCAGATTTTGGGACGGATCGATTTTTCCTAAATCAAGGGGATGGCACGTTTGTCGATGTTACAGAACAATCGGTGGGCATTGACACGAAGAAGGGTATGAACACCGATTGGGGTGATTTTAACAACGACGGGTTGTTTGATTTATTTGTGACGAATATTACAGATGAATATATGCGCGAAGGGAACTTTCTTTGGCAAAACAATGGAGATGGCACATTTTCAGACGTGGCTCGTGAGACTGGCACTTATGATACGGGTTGGGGGTGGGCAGGTAAGTTTCTCGACTTTGACAATGACGGATGGTTGGACTTGTTTACCGTAAATGGATGGGTGTCGGGAGGGAAAGCAAATTATGTTGTCGATATTTTTGAACTCATCGTACAACCCGGTATCGATCTGTCCGACGCGACGAATTGGCCGCCTATGGGAGACAAGACCTTGAGCGGCTATCAAGAGAATGTTCTGTTTCACAACCAAGGTGGTATGCTTTTTAAGAACGAAGCTGCGCGTCATCAGGTGAATTCTAAACTTGATGGGCGTGGTGTTGGTGTCGCAGACTTTGATAATGATGGTCGCTTGGACATGTATGTGTCGAATGCCAATGCAAAGCCCTTCCTATATCGCAATGTGCAGCCAACAGAAAACCATTGGGTGCAATTTATGTTAGAAGGAAAAGGTGTCAATTCTGCGGCGATAGGTGCGCGTATTTGGGTGACAACACAAGAACAAACTTTGGTCAGTTTTGTAAATGGTGGAAATGGTTTCGCAAGTCAGAGCACACAGAAGGTGCACTTTGGCTTGGGTGAATCTGATCGCTTAGAAAATGTTCGGATTATTTGGCCATCAGGAAAAGAACAGGAATTTAAAAATGTCCAGGCCGATCAGATCTATCTCGCAGTTGAAGGTGAAAAAAGTCTGAGCCAGTTCAAATCTAAAAAGTAGAAAATGTGAGTGGTCGTTTATGCCTACTCATTTAACTCGAATTATTATTGTGGGAGTTGATTCTTTTATGAAAAGATTGATTTTGATGTGTTTGCTTTTGGTCGGGTTTGATGTTGCATATGCAGATCGTGCCAAGTCATCGTTTGAGGCTGCAAACAAAGCTAGGGACACGGGTGACTTGTTACAGGCATTGGATCATTATGAAGCAGCTTTGAACTCTGAGCCAAATAATCTGAAGTATGGGAATGACTATCGACAAGCAGTTGTTCAGATCAATCAGGTTGAGTCGTATGAGCGTTGTATTGCCTTTTTTGAGAAACTCACAACCCAACACACAAAGATTCCCAATGTTTGGATGAATTTTGGGTATGCCTACGTAGATAAGATTCCTGTGGAAGGTGCTATCACACAGGTGCTTTTGGCGAATACGGCCTTGGGGTATTTTAGCAAGGCACTTGAGTTGGAAGACTCTTGGTTAGGTCACTATACCCGTGGGAACAGCTACTTGTATTGGCCTGCCATTTTTGGCAGAACACCTTTGGCCATAGAAGACCTAGAAAAAGCGATTGCGTTGTCTGAAAAAGAAAAGAAGTCACGTAGCTTTCATGTGCGGCCCTATGTTGGGTTGGGTGAGGCGCATTGGCGTTTGGATGATGTTACGAAAGCGCGGGAAATTTGGAAAAGTGCGGCTAAAAGATTTCCCGATAACGAAGATTTGAAAAAGAGATTGTCGATGGATGATGAAGCTTTGACCGCTTTTCTAACAACACACTTTGAGCCTGGAAAACGCGTGAACACTGATCTGAACATTTTGTGGGAAGAGGAGCAGCAGTGATACGAATAATAATGATGGGTGTATTGGCTAGTGGGATTTTATACGCAGACGTTGTTGCCCAATCGGCTATGAAATTCGAAGAGATTGCCGAGAAAGCAGGTGTTCAATTTGTGCATTCAACGCGCAAATTTGGCGACCGACACAAAGCCGAAGTGCTCCAGATGTTTACGGATGGCGGTGCGGCGGTTGCTGTGGGTGATTATAACGCTGACGGTTTTGACGATTTGTTTGTTGTTGATTCTGATGAAGGCAAACCACATCATCTGATGCGGAACAATGGCGATTTGACTTTTACCGATGTCGGACAAGAATTGGGCGTCTCTAGCGGAAATGATCCTCTGGCCATCTGTGCCGATGCGTTATGGTTTGATTACAATAATGATGGTCATCTTGATCTGCTTATTGGTCGTTTTGGAACGCCCATTTTGTATCGCAACAATGGACCCGATAAAGAGGGTGCCTACACCTTTAGCGATGTGAGCAAAAAATCCGGCCTGACTCAATTTGGCAATACCATTGCCGTGATAGCTTTTGATGCCGACAGAGATGGTTGGTTGGATTTGATGTTGGGCAATTACTTCAAACCCGAAAATCTTTTGGATCTGAAAACGCCACATGTGTTACCCAATAATTTGGACTATGCTACAAATGGTGGCGGGGTGACGTTTTGGCGGAACGTGGCAATGGAAAATGGTCGGCGTGGTTTTAAAGATATAACCGATGAAGCTGGTTTTATTCATCATACTGGGTGGACGCTGGATTTGGGACATGGGGATTTGAATAACGATGGTTGGCAAGATGTTTATATTGCTGGTGATTATGGTACCGATCGCATGTTTTTCAACAAAGGCGATGGCAAAGCTACGTTTGATGAGGTGACTGAAACAGCTATTGGATTTGATACCCGTAAGGGTATGAATGTCGATATGGGAGATTACAATCGTGATGGTTGGTTGGATATTTACGTGACAAATATTACAGATGAGTATATGAAAGAATGCAATATGTTGTGGCATAACAATGGCGATGGCACATTTATTGATCTTTCGAGAGAAACCGGTACGTGTGATACAGATTGGGGATGGGCTGCGAAGTTTGCAGATTTTGATAATGATGGGTGGGAAGATCTATTTGCAGTAAATGGATTGCGTTCGGCGGAAAAGCCCAATTATATACCTGTGTTATTGGAGATGATCATTACACCCAATGTTGATTTTTCAGATGTAAACAGCTATCCAGATATTGGCAACATGACCTGGAGTGGTTATCAGAAACAGCGTATGTTCCATAACTTGGCAGATGGTACATTTAAAGAAGTGGGAGCTGAAGCTCTGGTGGATACAGATTTGGATGGCCGTGGTGTGGGCATTGCTGATTTTGACAATGATGGTCTTTTAGATATCTATCAAACCAATGCCAACCAACAGACGCTTTTATTTAGAGGCACACCGATCAACTCTGGCAATTGGGTTGGATTAAAACTCATTGGTAAGGTGTCTAACCGAGATGCCGTTGGGGCACGTGTTACGATTAACACTGGAAGTGACCCTCTCATACGAGAAGTCAACTGTGGAAATGGGTATGCAGGACAAAGCAGTATGAGATTGCATTTTGGTTTGGGTAATGATAAAACCATTGAATCAGTAGAGATTCGTTGGCCAAATGGCAAAACAGAAACATTGCCCCATTCACAATTGGGTGCTTTGGTAAATAAAATGAGTGTGATCATAGAAGGCAAAGGAGTGATTCGATGAGGTTGGGTGGTCTAATCTTTGTACTGTTGTGTGTGCCACAGCTGGTTTTGGCGGATGTATCTGATGAAAAACTGTGGCAGCATCGCAATCTGGGAAAAGCCTTCTATGAGAATGCTGCGACGCAATATGAAGCCGTAGGTGAGTTTAAGGCGGCATTGGATTTGGCACCTGACTCTGCACGCGAACGTGTCAATTATGGATTGGCATTGTTGCGAGCAGGACAAGAGGATAAAGGTATTGTAGAGCTTGAAAAAGCACAGCAACAAGATGCCACCATTCCCCACACTTGGTTCAATTTGGGCATTGCCTACAAACGGAAATCTTTATACAACAAAGCAATTGTTCAGTTGGAAGGGTTTTTGGGTTTGGTGCCCGTAGAACCTGTTGCGCATTATAATTTGGGCGTGTTGTATAAATTGGAAAAGAAAAATGAACTGGCGGTTTCTCACTTTGAAGATGCTGCTCGATTGGATCAAAATTTAGCGGGGCCACACTTTCAGTTGGCCACAGCATATCGCCAAGCAAAAAAAATGACTGAATCCAAGCTGGCGATGGCAACATTTAGGCGCATCAAGGCAGAACAAGCAGGTTCTATGGTTCCGGAGGATTTGGAATGGAGCTTTTATTCTGAAATATATGAAACGATAGACCCCCAAAATGCTCAGACAACAGCACCACCGATTCCTTTTAACTTTGCAATACGTTCTTTGGCAAGTGGGATACTGGGACAAACTGTTTTGGACGTCAATGGAGATGGCGTACCAGATGTATTGGCTTGGTCTGAGGAATGGGTCCATTTGTTTACAAGTGGCAATACAAAAAAAGAATGTGGTTTAGAATCATTGAAAGATGTGTCCTATATAGAAGCAGGCGATTTTGACAATGACGGTACGGTGGACCTTTGTGTGGGCATCGGTGCAGGTGTGGCGCTTTATCGAAATGTAGATGGCATCTTTGAAGCCTATGACTCTGCTTTACCACAACGTGTTTTCAACAGTGCCGTGTGGTTAGACTATGACCACGACTATGATGTGGATCTGTTTCTACTGGGTAAAGCATCTGTTCTGTTCCGGAACAATGGTAAAGCTGGGTTTTCTGATTTAACAAGCACCTTCCCATTTGTTGAGGGAGAAGCGTCGAGTGGAGTACAGTTTGATTTGGTGGCCGATACACAAGGCATGGATTTGGCCGTGACCTATGTAGAACGATCTGGTGTTCTTTATCGCGATTTACTCGCAGGCAAATATCAAGCGCAAGATTTGACGACGCTGATGGTTACTCAGCTCACCGCATTCGATTTTAATCATGACGGTTGGACTGATTTGGCAGGCACCCAGAAGAATGGGGTGACGCTGTTGGTGAACGATCAAAAGGGTGGCTTGGTCCCGGTTGATGCTCCAAAAAACACAAAGGGCCCACTCTTATTTGCTGACATTGCAAATAGAGCTGTTTCAGAAATGGTTGTGGGGAATACGGTTTTCTATAATAGGGGATTGAGTGTATTTGAATCAGTCGAGATGTTTGATGATATAAGTGCTGTATTGGAGATTGCATCAGGTGATTTTAATGATGATGGAAAAGTAGACCTTTCTGTTATAGATGAAAAAGGCGGGTTAACCATTTTGGATAATGTGACAGTAAGCCAAAATTGGTTAAAAGTTGGGTTAGAAGGGGTGAAGAATTTGGTGTTGGCACCCGCCGCTGAGGTAGAGGTTAAGGTAGGAATTCGTTATCAAAAAAAGACATATCGTGGAAGACCACTGCTTTTTGGTTTAGGAGATGCTTCGCAAGCTGAAGCCGTGCGTATTACATGGCCAAATGGTTTGATTCAAAATGAAACAAAGCAAGCTACAGGCCAAGTGGCAATGTATAAGGAAGCACAAAGATTGTCGGGATCTTGCCCCATGATTTTTACTTGGAATGGATCTGAGTTCGAATTTATTACAGATGTCTTAGGGGTCGCCCCCTTGGGCGCCAGTGCAGGTGATGGTACGTATTTTCCCGTGGATAACGATGAGTATGTACAGATTGCAGGGGAGTCATTGGTGGCTAAAGATGGCAAGTATCAGATCCGCATTACTGAAGAATTGCGCGAAATTGCTTATTTAGATGCCATCTCATTGATAGCTGTGGCTCACCCTGTAGGCACAGATATTTTTACCAACGATAAGTTTAAAGGTGCACCCTTTCCCGAGTTTCGTTTGTTTGGTGTTCATGAACGTAAATATCCTATCTCAGCTGTGGACCATGACGGACGGGATGTTTTAACTCGTTTGACTCAGCAGGATCAAGTGTATCCTGATGCGTTTCTTAGAGACCATGCGGGTGCTGCCGAATTGCACCATTTGGATCTGGATTTTGGTGATGTGGCTGCTGATGGACAGGCTGTTCTGATTTTAAGTGGGTGGGTCGACTGGGCAGACGGTAGCACCTTTTTGGGCGTCTCACAGGAAGACCCCGACGGTCTTGTCTTTCCTTATCTGCAAGTGAAAAATGATGATGGAGAATGGCAAACTGTGATTGAAGATATGGGTTTGCCAGCGGGGAAACCCAAAATCATATCCGTCGATCTGTCGGGAAAGTTTTTGACACGTTCACGTGAGGTGCGCATTGTAACAAGCTTGTGTGTTTATTGGGATGAAATTTTCATAGGTGAAGACCCCAACCAGCCCCAAACGGAGTTGGTCCACCTCACGCCACAATCTGCACGGCTCAAATTTCGTGGTTTTTCCGAAGTGGTGATTCACCCAGAACGGAAGCAACCCGAGTATTTTATTTATGGTCAGAAGCGCCCCATGAAAGCGTGGAACTGGAACCCAACCCCCGGTATGTATACACGATTCGGTGATGTGCAGATGCCTTTGACAAAAGCAGATGATTTGATGGTGGTGATGGGCTCTGGTGATGAGATCGAACTGGCTTTCGATGCGGCCGGTCTGCCAGATTTGCCTGATGGGTGGCGACGAGATTTTCTCTTAATGGTTGATGGTTGGGCAAAAGACGGTGATGCCAATACAGCGTTCTCGCAAACCGTTTTGCCTTTGCCTTATCATGCAATGCCGCAATATCCATATGAACTTCCCCATGCTTTTCCTCGTGATGGTATACATCAGCGCTACTATGAAGCATATCAAACCCGGCCGGCTTTGCAATTTATACGGCCGCTCAATGAGGGGATGCGGTCTGTTTCTGTTGGGGTTGGTTCGCAATAGTGTGGTTGTGATTTTTCTCAAACGTGATGCGTGAACAGATTCCGATGTTTCACGCATTTCGCTTTTTATACAGAAGGAATAAACAGTGAATGAGCAAGTGCAAAAAGAACGCAGGCGTTATGTACCTGCTGTTGGCAACCGGCTGAAGAAACTTTTGTTCGTGGTTTTTGGTCTTTTTGCATTGTTGGCGATCAATTCGGTTTATTTGGTTGGTGTTACTGCCATGGAGGCCGTGAGCGGTCAAACCTATCAGAATTGGTTTTATATGAATATGTTCATTGTGCACTTGGTATTGGGTGTACTGATGGTATTGCCCGTGATCATATTTGGCATCATCCACTTGCGGAATTCATATGATCGACGAAACCGGAGCGCAGTGAAAGTTGGTTATGGTTTGTTTGCTGCAGCTTTGATTTTGCTGGCCAGTGGCATTGTATTAACTCGGATTGAAGGTGTGATTGTTGTCAATGATCAAACTGTGCGCAGCATCGCCTATTGGGCCCATGTTGTCGCGCCTGTTTTATGTGTCTGGTTGTTTGTTTTGCATCGTTTGGCGGGGCGGCGTATTAAATGGAAAATTGGTCTGCGTTGGGGTATGTTGGCGGGTGTATTTGGTGTGGTCATGGTTGTGTGGCAAACTCAGGATCCACGTGCATGGGATGTGGTTGGTCCAACATCTGGTGAGAAATATTTCTTTCCGTCTCTGGCTCGCACTGCCACTGGTGACTTTATTCCCGAAAACGTGCTTCAAAATGACCAATATTGTCAGAAATGCCACGAAGATACACATTCTGGGTGGGCAAACAGTGTGCATAAATTTAGCTCCTTTAACAACCCACCGTATCTGTTTTCTGTAAGAGAAACACGCAAGGTTGCACTCGCCAGAGATGGAGATGTGCAGGCGGCTCGTTTTTGCGCTGGGTGCCATGATCCGGTGGTGTTCTTTTCGGGCAAATTTGATGACCCAAACTTTGATGATGAAAATGATCCGACGGCCAAAGCTGGCGTTACGTGTACGGTATGTCATTCGATCACGCATCTCAATAGTGTGCGGGGAAACAGTGACTACACCATAGAAGAACCCATCCACTATCCTTTTGCCTTTAGTGAAAATAAGGGTTTGCAGTGGGTAAACAATCAGCTGATTAAGGCCAAACCAGAATTACACAAAAAAACCTTCTTAAAGCCACTGCACAAGACTGCTGAATTTTGTGGGGCATGTCACAAAGTGCATTTGCCGCCCGAACTAAATAAATATAAGTGGCTGCGGGGGCAAAATCATTACGATGCGTATCAACTTAGCGGTGTGTCCGGACATGGCATAACCAGCTTTTATTATCCACAAGAAGCGACGCACAATTGCAATACCTGTCATATGCCATTGGCTGCCTCAGATCAATTTTCTGCTCGGAATCATGACAATTCTGACACTTTGAAAATTCACGATCACATGTTTCCATCGGCCAATACGGCCATTCCCAGCATGTTGGGGTTGCCCGATTGGGTGAATGAATCTCATCGAAAATTTAATGATGGGGTTATGCGGCTCGACATTTTTGGTTTGCGTGAAGACGGGCGTGTTGATGGCAAGTTGATTGCGCCTTTAAGGCCTCACGTGCCACTTTTGGAAAAAGGCAAAACGTATTTGCTGGATGTGGTGATTCGCACGTTAAAGATGGGACACATTTTTACGCAAGGCACATCGGATTCAAACGAGATTTGGTTGGATGTGTTGGTCACGGCTGAGGGAGAGACGATTGGGCGAAGTGGTGGGGTGGGTCCAGATAATGCCGTAGATTCGTGGTCTCACTTTGTTAATTCTTACGTGTTGGACCGTGATGGAAACCGTATAGACCGTCGCAATGCAGAAGATATATTTGTGCCTCTATACAACCATCAAATTCCGCCTGGTGCAGCGGACGTTATTCACTATAATCTGCATGTTCCCAAAGATGTGAAAGGGAATGTGACTGTTTCTGTTCGCCTGCAATACCGAAAATTTGATACGACCTATATGAAGCATATCTTTGGTGATGACTATGTCAACATACTGCCGGTGATGACGTTGGCGAAAGATGAGATGACATTTGCTGTGAGTGGGGCAGAAGAACCGGTTGAAAACGTGCCAACCTCAATTGTAGAATGGCAACGGTGGAATGATTATGGTATTGGGTTGTTGCGTAAGGGGGGCAAGACCAAAGGAGAATTGCGACAGGCCGAGGAAGCCTTTTTGCATGTTGAAGCGCTCGGGCGACCGGATGGACCTTTGAACTTGGCTCGTATTTATGTTGCTCAAGGAACTGTTCAAGACAAAGCCATTGCTGCTTTACAACGTGCTGCCAATTACGATCCGCCGGCGCCACCTTGGTCTGTGTCGTGGTTTACGGGTCAGGTCAATAAGCAGAATGGATATTTGGATGAGGCCATAGAAAATTTTAGGGGTATCATTGAGGGCAATGACGCGGAGACACGTCGGCTCGGTTTTGATTTCGGTCAAGACTACCGTTTGTTGAATGCACTGGGCCAGACGATTTATGAACGTGCAAAACAAGAACGGGGCAGTGCGCGCAAAAGTACACGCGACGGATATTTACGCGATGCTTTGGCGTATTTTGAACAGTCCCTCACATTGGATCCAGAAAACACTGTTGCACACTATAACTTGAGCTTAATATACAGGCAATTGGGTCAGGGGGATTTGGGTAAAAAACATCTTGAATTGTATCGTATCTACAAACCTGATGACAATGCGCGTGATCGGGCAGTGGCTTTGGCCCGTCGTAAAGATCCGGCTGCAAATCATGCAGCCGAGGCTGTTGTGATATATGACCTGCACAGAGACGGTGCCTATGAGGCAGAGTCGTCAGTAAGAAAAATACAGGTCTTTGAATTGAAACCGACTGAAGGGTTGGCGCATAATTTTTCGGAATCGAAATCATTACAAGGGAATTAATTCGTGGGTGACGCAAAAGAACCAAAACCAACTGGAGGTTCATCCAGTGAAACAGAGGAAGAATGGGTACCAGAAGATGACTCCATTATCGGTAGGGCTTTTCGCTGGTCGTTGATGGTCATTGTGGGGATTGGCGTGTTGGTCGCTGTAGGGTATTATGCGACGCGTACAACAGAAGATGTAAAACCCGAGCAAGAGATCGTATCGGTTGCACCAGAAGCTGTTGTTGTGGCCGAGGTCGTGCCACACGTGGCTTTTGTGGATGTGAC
>JABIFK010000165.1 GCA_018650745.1 Candidatus Latescibacterota bacterium
AAACATCAACGCGTGTATCTGCCACGTTAATAACGACGCGCCCCACATCGTATGCGTCATTCCCACACCCATAATTAAAACCGATAACACCGCGCCCACCACAAAACGTTTGCGCAACGCCAATACCTCTGCCTCACGCTCAATTTGGTCGGCATCAACATCACCCGACGCCAATGCGGCATCATAACCCGCATCTCCAATCGCTTGCGTCAACACATCCACACCCACACCTTGAAACCGCACCGACGCCTCGTGTGTGGCAAAATTCACATTGGCATCTACCACACCAGGCACAGCCGTCAACGCATTTTCCACCCGCGCCACACACGCCGCACAGCTCATGCCCTTCACGGCAAGTGTTGTCTGTTGCGCTTCTTGTTCTATTGCAGCCATAAAACCAATCCTTATAAATTTCCAAACAGCTTAAAAACACATCTCCTTACTTGCCCGTAGAGAAATATACCTCAGAAAACCAACGTCGCAACACAGCTTTATACGTTGAATTTAACATATGTCAAATTCAACGTTTTTCATACATACACATAAAACCCAAGCGTCAACCAATCGGCCAAAATTCAAACAAGCATAAAAACAGCCCAGTATCTCACGACACTGGGCTGTTTTTAGTTGATACCTATACCCTTATCCCTCCAAGCGAACCGCATCTCCCACTCGAATTTCTCCTTCTGTATGCACCACACAGGAGGCACCCGCACGCCAATCTGGTTCAAGCGCGCTTTGCAAACCATCTTGCGCTTCGTCCATACGCGGGCAGGGTGTGGTTTCACCTGTAATTTCGAGCACCACATCACCCAAATGTAACTTTTTTCCGACAGTATCATTTAAATCCACACCTTCAACCAACACATTTGCCCGTCGTGCTGTCCAATCAACATCCATACCCAAATCACGGCACGCAGCTTCCCAAGCTTCCTTAGCAATAATTGTCACTTTTCGCTTCGAAACCGCCCCTCTAAAATCACCCACAACACCCTTATCAGCGGTGACCTCAGCAACATCTAACATTTGCAAAGGTGCGCGTGATGCCTCTCGAATAGCAATCTGTAAGACTTTTCCCATATCTTACCTCACTTTTACGGTCAACAACTCGTCACAAAGCGCATGATATTCTTGTGCCCCACGCGACGTAGAAGCGTATTGTGTAATCGGTATACCAGCCAAATTAGCTTGATTAAGCGACTCGCTCTTTGAAACCACAGACTTCAGTACGTGACGCTGATGATCTTCTAACAATTCTTCAACAATCGCATTGGTACGTGTGGTACGTACATTGAACATCGTCCAAAACAACCGATAAGATACGTTGTCCTCTTCTCGCAACTCACCGGCCGCTTCAATCAACGTATCCAGCCCATTAATCGCACCCACACCCGGTTGTACCGGCACCAATAACAGATTGGCCGCCACAAAAGCATTATATGCCAAAATACCCAACACGGGAGGGCAATCAATAATAATATCGCGATACCCATCCACAATCGGTTCCAATGCCCGGGTCAAACGCTCTTCGCGACGAATGCGTGTAGACAACAACTCTGCTGTTTCTGTCAATCGATCGGTTGCAGGCACAATATCCAAATTGGGCGTTTCTGTGTGCATAATCGCGCGCGCAGCCAAAGAAGGTTTGTCCATAATCAAATCACACACATCGCGCTCAAGCTCCACGGGCTGATCATTTTCTGTATACGGCAAAAAGCAGCGCGTGGCATGGGCTTGTGGATCAAGGTCAATCAGCAACGTACGCCGATTGCGATTGGCCAACATTGCAGCCAAATTGACCGCCGTCGTTGTTTTACCCACACCACCTTTGGTATTGGTCACAGCAATAATCATCGAAAACTCCTTGTTTTGGGGAGAGTGTTCAGCTTAAAATCAGTCTCAGGTCACAGGTCAAAACCATTGCTATCAATCGCCTGTAGGTTCTGACTTGCGACCTGAGACTTGCAGACCTGTGACAGTCTTTCATTTTAGATTCTCAGGATTTAATGCTTCCAAGTCGGGTACCACAAAAAGCCCATCCTTGCGAATACATTCATCATCAAAATAAATTTCACCACCACCGTACTCGGGTGTTTGAATAAACACCATATCCCAATGCACAGCCGAGCGGTTGCCATTATCAGCATCTTCGTAGGCTTGCCCAGGTGTAAAATGAAAAGACCCAGCGATCTTTTCATCAAACAAAATATCCAACATTGGCTTTGTAATATAAGGATTAAACCCAATGGCAAACTCACCAATATAGCGTGCCCCCTCATCGGTGTCTAATATTTCATTCAGCTTATCCGTATCACTGCTGGTAGCCGCAACAATCTGCCCATTTTCAAACGTCAAACAAATATCAGAAAAAGGCGTTCCACGATAAATCGTTGGCACATTATAATGAATTGTCCCATTCACCGAATCACGCACAGGAGCCGTAAAACACTCTCCATCAGGTATATTATGCGACCCAGAACAGGGTATGGCAGATATGTCTTGAATGCTAAAACGCAAATCGGTATTCACACCCGTCAAACGCACGCGGTCGGAGTTTTCCATTCGCGCTTTCAACGCCTCAGCAGCATCGGCCATTTTGCCATAATCCAAAGTACACACATCAAAATAAAAATCTTCAAAGGTCTCAGTACTCATCTGCGCTTGTTGTGCCATAGAGGCTGTTGGCCAACGTAACACCACCCAATTTGTATTGGGCACACGAATATCAAAATGCACAGGTTTAAGCCAATGTGTCTCATACAAATCCATCGCCTCACCTGACACATCTGACATCTCAGAAATATTGTTGCTGCCGCGCAAAGCAATATAAGCGTCTACGCGATTCATCCGAAATGCTTCATATGCACCTATGTTTTCCATTATAGCCGCATCACCCGCTCGAATCAACTCGCGTTGCACACGGTTGTTCTTAAGCGTCACCATCGGCACACCACCCACCTCGCGCACCTTGCGAATCAATGCCAAAATCATCTCTTCGGGCATATCAAACCCTTCAATCAAAACCCTTTCACCTGCCTGAAGTTTTGTCGAATGGTGAATCAAAACATCTGCCAATTTTTCCAACCGTGGATCTTGCATAACACCTCAATCAATAATGAAAAATTCCTTTTTGGTATTTGTCAATTCCTACCAACAAACCATTATAACAAATCCCAACAGCGTAATCCACCCTTTTTATTGAATTCCATTGACAGCCTTTTATAGGCATGATATACTAACGCAACATCATCATATCACCAAAAACTATTGGGCAATATAAAATGCGATTTAGACCCTGCATCGACTTACGAAACGGCCAAGTAGTACAAATTGTAGGTGGCACACTCAGCGACGATACAGCAAATGAGACCATCACAAACTTTGAAACCGAACAATCGTCCACCGATTTTGCGCTCCTCTATCAGACAGATCAACTCACGGGTGGGCACGTGATTGCATTGGGGCCAGGCAATGAACAAGCGGCCACCCAGGCACTACAATCTTATCCCAATGGCCTACATATGGGCGGCGGCATCACACCCGACAATGCAAAAACCTATCTCAATGCCGGTGCCAGCCACGTCATTGTCACCTCTTATGTTTTTCGCAATGGACAACTCGACAAAGACCGCTTGCAAACCCTCATCAACACCATTGGCAAAGACCACCTCGTACTCGACCTAAGCTGCCGCAAACAAAATGATCTTTATCTCGTGGTCACAGATCGGTGGCAAAAATTCACCGAATTGGCCGTCACAGAGCAAACCCTCAATGAACTGGCCACAGCCTGCGACGAATTCTTAGTACACGGCGTAGATGTAGAAGGCAAACGCACCGGCATTGAAGAATCCCTTGTTGAAATGCTCGGACAATGGTCGCCCATACCGGTCACCTACGCAGGCGGTGCACAATCGCTTGCCGACTTAGACCGCGTCAACACAATCGGCAAAGGCCGCGTAGACCTCACCATTGGCAGTGCCTTAGATATCTTTGGTGGCGATGTCGCCTATGCAGACGTTGTTGCTTGGCACAAAAGACAATCATAAGCTAAAAGTCAAAAGTCGCAGGTCACAAGTCGCAAACCAAAAAGACAAACGACGCCTCCTGATTTGACCTGAGACCAGAGACCTCCAGACCTATTACCTTTCCAAATGCTCCAAATTTTGCCTTTTTACTTTTTACTTGAGTATCTCCCGTGCCCGACTTCAAATCTATTGGTGAATTTGGTTTCATCGACCACATTGCCACGCACCCAACACCTAAGCATGTTCTGTGCGGTATTGGTGACGACTGTGCTGTCATTGCCCAGTCTGATACCCAAGTGCGCCTTGTCACCACCGATATGATGGTCGAACGTGTGCATTTCTTAACCGACACACCGCCCGAAGGCTTAGGCCACAAACTCCTCGCCGTCAACATCTCCGACATTGCCGCAATGGGTGGCACCCCCACAGACGCGGTCATCTCACTTGCCGTTCCGGCCAACCACGATGCAGGCTACCTCGAACGTTTATACAACGGTCTTTATGCCTGCGCTGATCGTTTTAACGTCGCCATCGTAGGTGGTGACACCACACGCAGCCATAATCAACTCGTGCTCAACATTTCTCTCACGGGTCAAATGAACTGTAACCACGTGTGTTATCGTTCAGGCGCACAAATAGGAGACCTGATCTACGTCTCGGGCACATTGGGTGACGCGTCTGGTGGTCTATCGCTCATTCAAGATCAAATTGAAATGGATCAAACCGATCGCACACATCTTCTACGCAAGTTTCATCGTCCAGAGCCACGTCTTGAATTAGGACAAACACTTGCCGCAACAGATGCCATCACAGCTATGATGGACGTCTCAGACGGTGTGGCCTCAGACCTAAGACATATTTGTCAACGCAGTGAGGTATCGGCAAGCCTTCAAGCATCTGCCATTCCTTTGTCAGACGCATTTCTCAACTTTTGTCAAAAAACAAAAAAAGACGCGATACAATTGGCACTCTCTGGTGGAGAAGATTACGAACTCTTATTTGCAATCAAACCAGACCGAGCCAAAGAAATCGAAAGCCTCGTCCAAAAGTCCAGCGCACCCAAAATCACCTGCATCGGACAAATCACAGAAGGCAAAGATGCCATCCAAATCACACATGAAGACAACTCACGATCTCCCCTTACCGTCACAGGATACGACCATTTTAAGTCCACACCTTAAGGAATAGCGGATGCGCCATTTTTCTCATATATTGATCACACTCTTGATGCTAACTTGTTCTCATATTTCAGCAGGAGAGAAAAAAATGGATCACGCTCAAAACAATCCCGACGTCTTCTTTTTTGAAGGATTTGAAGACAGCACCTACACCACACACTTTACCGATATTGCGCGGTTGGATAGATGGCGAATTGGCAATGGAAAGAACCGATCTGAGGTTCCGTGACATATCCGATCTCAAAATCGAGGGTTTTTGGATCAACCTCTATTATGGAGGCAAATGGGCGTCACCACAAGATATGGATGTCTATTTCGACAACGTGGCGCTCTCATTTAAACCCATAGGCCCTGCTCAAAAATAAACCTGAGTTCAAAGTCCAAACACATTTATTGTTCAGAAGTTTTGAAAAAACCGTTGTGAAATACCACAATGCGCCGATCAAAAGGATAGAAGTATTTTAAGGGCATGTGATACAGATCACGTCGCAAAAGAACCAAATTGATGATTTTGTGATCTATATCACAATAAAAAACAATGAGACACCTTAATATGTTTTAGTAAAATAGTTACAAATAATTAATAAACAAATGCTTGCTGTCGGGGTGTACTTGAAGGGGGCTTCATGGCGCCATCAGAACAAACTGGGTTATCTGTTGCACGTACAACCGTACCCATTCAACACTTTAAACAACAAATGGCCAAAGCGCATCGTTGGTACGACGTTGTGCGTTGTTTGCGTACCTTCTACGATCACTTCCGCATCGCCTTTCCTCACCTCGAAGCACTTCCCAAATCTTACACAGACGACTGGGCTGAGCAATTTAAAGAAACGGCCCGTGAATTTGTGCGTACAGAAGATATGCAATCGGTACAAAAAGTCTTAGCCGGTGCAGGATATGGTACAGACAAATGGGTGCATATTCCTGCCACAGAAGCCGCCGAAATTGAACGGGCCTTTGCCCGCTTGATTGAAGCAGTGGAACACGTTGATGACGAAGATATTGATGATGAAACTTACGAAACAGATAAATCTTCAAATGTCACTGAAATTAAAGTCATTCCACTCAATCCAAGTGCAGAGTCTGAGGAAGCATTCAAAACACTTCAGCTCAAGTACAACGATTCTCGAAAAGAAAATAATGCCCTCAGTTCAGAGATAGAAACGCAGCAAAAATGCATTACAGAACTCGAAGGACAGATTCGCCGACAAAACAACAATCAAACAGAAGAAATTGAAACGGTACAAATAAAACGTGACCCTCAAGATATCGATGAAACCCAAGAGTCGGAAACCCTTCAAAACCGATTAGAAGAAGCCAAAAGAGAGAATCACGATTACCAAGAAGAAATAGAAACGCAAGCACAACACATTGCCGCGCTGCAAAGCCAAATTCGACGCCTCGAAAATACGGATATTGACACAGACGAAATATCTCCGATTCTGCAAACCGCTTCAAAATCAGAATCCAACCCACCAGAATCAAATCCTTCCGAGCTTAGCACACTTCAACACCGCTACAACACACTTCTTGAAGACCACCAAGAGCTTCAAGAAGTTTTAGGGAAAAAAGATATCCAAATTCACAACCTCAACATCGAAATGAAAAAGCTCTTGGCCAACTTTGAAAAAGTATCGGAATCTGCACCTGATACCACCCAAAAACGCCGAACACCCAGTTCAATGGCCGCACAAATTAAAGACTACGAACAAAAGTTCAAAGCCAATGACCTGCTCATTCAAGGATTACGATCAGAATTGGAGCGTGCACAACAAGGCGTGGAAGAATACAAAGACGAAATACAACGCCAGCGAGAAAGGCGTCGCATATTTGAAGAAGAAATGGAAGAAGAACGCCAAAGTTTACGTGAGCAAATGAACAAACTCAAAATGCTACTGACCACCGAAGACCACGAGGCGCTTTCTTTGGAAGAACTCGAAGAAATGGAATCCAAAGAATTGCTCACCTACGTCGAAGATGTGGAAACCGAAAAACAGCGCGCATTGGCAGGCCTTGACGCGCTGGATGCACAAGATGAAAGTTATCAAAAACAATTGGACGCCCAACAATCTGAATTAGGCGTCATACAACAAGACCTCGATCGTTACAAAGAGTCGAACCTCGCCACAGAAATAGAAAAAACCGAAAAAACTGTAGACGCCCAACGCGACCAACTCGAAACTCTATTGAGCTTTTCTAAAAACCTCAAAGCACAAGTCGCACATCTCAAAGAACGACAAGACCCCATGCGTGGTCTTATTGAACGCCTCAATCTGCAAGAAAAAGCACTCATCCGATACATCCGTATCAATCACGACCGCGGTTTTATGCCCTCCCAAGCCTACGAAAAACAAGAAG
>JABIFK010000510.1 GCA_018650745.1 Candidatus Latescibacterota bacterium
AAACGAGCCGTTTTACACGCCCACATTGGTGATCGCGCCGAAGGGTTGCAACCCCTTTGGGATGCGGGCAAACAAACCGGCTTGCCCTTAGATCGTTTTGTGGCCACCCATGTCAATCGCAACCCTGCACTGCTCGACATGGCCGCAGACTTTGCCAAAGCAGGCGGTAGTATTGACGTAACGGGGCAAATTCAAGTTGAACGCGGATACAAACAAGCCACCCCAGCAGCAAATGCCATAATCAAACTCATAGACGCCAACGTACCCATTGAACGCATCACGCTATCTACAGACAGTGGCGGTGCTTATACCCAACAGGGTGAATCGCGCTTTCGCATGGCCGAACCCGATACCATGTGGCAAACCGTTCAATCCCTTGCACAACTCGGCCTCACTTATACACAAATCGCATCCATTGCGTCACACCATGCATCTGAACTCCTCGGCCTCACACACAAAGGCCGTATCACATCGGGTGCTGATGCAGATCTTTTGTTGCTCACCCCATCAGGTGAACTCAACTGCGTTTGGTCACGCGGCCAGCTCATGGTTCAAAATGGCCAAGCCCTTGTAACAAGCGAATACGAATAACCATGCGACCAGACCCCGACAAATCTTATTACACCGCCTACGACAAACGCTATCGCGAAGTTTACAAACAAGGTGTGCCCCATTGGACAGCCAATCCATCAGATCTCAAATCTATAGTCTTAACCATTGATGGTTTTCTGGCACACCACCGTATATCCGCCGATGTAAGTATTGCTGAATTTGGCTGTGGTGAAGGGTTTGTCAGTGTTTATCTGCTCGCACAAGGTTATGCTTATACCGGCATCGACATTTCACCCGCAGCAATAGAAAAAGCAACTGAGCGCATTGTTTCATATGGTGATCGAGGCCTGTTGCTTTGTACCGATTTGCTCAACATCACATCTTTCACCGAAGAAACCTACGACGTGGGCATTGATGTTGGGTGTTTGGAAATGTTCGTCACAGATTCAGACAGACAGCTCTATCTCAACAACCTATATCGCATGCTCAAACCCGGCGCCCCTTTGTTATTTTGCCGTGCAGCTTTTGATCCCGACGCCATTGAAGATTATATTGATACGTATGACAACTGGCTCACGATAGCCAAACAAGATGTAGACATGCCCGAACTGCGCAATGCCTATAAAGACGGCACGCCTTACCCCATTCAATTGCCCAATATTGCCGTGCGCCCACGCAACCTCGTACACTACGAACAAGAACTCGAACATGCCGGATTCGAATTTCTCAAAGGTCGCATCTCCAGCACCGGCGTTCAAGCCACTTTTGAAGTTAGAAAACCAGATCCCGAAGACGATGATGATCTTTATGAGGATTATTAAAAACAATTCAGAAAGGTAGTTACCTAAATGGCAACCTACAAAATTGCGGTCGTTCCCGGTGACGGTGTTGGCCCCGAAGTCATGGACGAAGCCCTCAAAGTATTGGCCGCACTTGAAAAGCCTTATCCCAATTTGCGTTTTATCTTATCAGAACATCCTATTGGTGCAGCCTGTTATCAAAAAACGGGTACGGACTTACCAGACGAAACGCTGGAAGCCTGCAAAAGCAACGACGCCGTGTTATTTGGCTCTGCGGGTGACCCCAACATCCGTTTTGATGACGGCACTGAAATCGCCCCCCAACTCACCTTGCGTTTTCTGCTCGATCTTTATGCAGGCATTCGCCCCATCAAAAGCTATCCAGGCGTAACACCTCTACTCACCAATGATCCCCCCATAGACTACGTCATCATGCGCGAAAACACCGAAGGGCTATATGCCTCACGCGGTGCAGGCGTACGTGTAGGCGATGAGGTTGCCGTCGACAACATGGTCATCACACGCAAAGGCACCGAACGCATTGTCAAATTTGCCTTTGAAATTGCCCAAAAACGCAACGGTGCCCCCTCAGATGGCATACGTCGCGTCACCTGCGTCGACAAAGCCAACGTGCTCAAAAGCCAAGCGTTCTTTCGCCAAATATATGACGAAGTTGCCGAAAATTACCCAGAGACCGCACGCGACTATGCCTACGTGGATGCCTACACCGTTTACCAAGTTCGCAAACCTGAATTCTACGATGTGGTCGTCGCCGAAAATATGTTTGGCGACATCATCTCAGACCTGGCTGCTGGCACCATTGGCGGATTGGGTATGGCACCCTCTGCAGATGTAAACGAAGAACACGGTGTCTTTCAACCCTCTCATGGCACGGCCCCAGACATTGCAGGCCAAAACATCGTGAATCCCATCGCCCAAATTTTGTCTGCAAGCATGATGCTTACGTGGTTGGGTTCCCAACACAACGATGCCGATGCCACCCAGGCCGCCAAATCCATCGACGATGCCGTTGCCCGTATCTTAGCCAGCAAAAGCGCACATACCGGTGACTTGGGTGGCAAAGCCAAAACAACCGACGTGGGTGATGCAGTCGCTTCAGAGATTTAAAAAATGATGCATTTGAATACTCTGATTTGCAAAGTGATTCGTCAGAAACACACAATCTCATAGAAGAACAACCTGCGTTATTTGAACAAATGAAAGCACAAATGGGCAAACGTGAAACATCATGTCAGCGCAGCCGAAATGGCGCAGATTACACCTTTTAGGAGGAAAGCGTATGAACGCAAAAGCCAAAAAAAGCCGCGTGGACAAAGCGGTTCAAGAGCAAGCAAAAGAGGCATTCGATCTTTCGCGACGCATTCACAACTGGGCGGAGCGTCCGTTTCAAGAACACGAATCGTCTCAAGCTCTCGCCGCTTATCTCGAACAGAATGGGTTCACCATCGCATTCCCATTCAAAAATATTCCTACAGCGTTTCGTGCCACCTACGGCAAAGGCAAACCTGTCATTGGCATGTTGGGTGAATACGACGCCTTGCCCAATTGTGGCGCCGGTGAAGGCACATGGGGGCATGGCTGAGGCCATAACCTCTTGGGCGTTGCCCCGGCCGCAGGTGCGGTCGCTGCCAAAAACATTCTTGAAACACTGAACAAACCCGGACAAATTGTGTATTACGGTTGTCCCGCCGAAGAAACCCTCGCAGGCAAAGTCTTCATGGCCCGTGATGGTGGTTTTAGAGACCTTGACGCCGTGCTGGCCTGGCACCCCGGTTCAGGAACCGGTGCTGGCAACTATGGTGGGTCATCAATGGACTCCCTCGTCTTCGAATTCTTTGGCAAAACAGCCCACGGTGCCAGCGCACACATGGGCCGCAGTGCCTTAGACGGCGTCATGCTCATGGACGTGGCTGCCAACTACTTGCGCGAACACATTCCCGAAAACTCACGCATACACTGTGTCATTCGCGACGGCGGTGATGCACCCAATGTGGTACCCGCATACGCCAAGGTTTGGTATTATGCTCGTGGCAAAGACCGTGATGCGGTAGACGACCTGCGCAAACGCCTCACCCAATGTGCAGAAGGCGCAGCCATTGCCACAGACACCACCATGAAAACCCATCGCATCACAGCCGTTTATCCTCGCTTGCCAAATGACACTCTGTGGGCAACCGTCAAAGAAAACTTGGACCTCTTTGGCCCCCCCAAGGCGAGCAAAAAAGACAAAGAACGCGTTCAAGAACTCGGGTACCAAGGTGAATATGACGGCACTGTGTCAAAAGGCATGGGATCACAAGGTCGCGGTTCTACAGATGAAGACAACGTATCGTGGTTGGCACCTATGGGCCGATTCACCATGGCCTGTTACACCAAAGGCACACCAGCACACCACCGCGACACCACCTCCCAAGCCGTGATGCCTTTTGCTGACCGTGCCATCTTGCAAACCGCCAAGGTATTTGCCGGATCGGCACTCGATATCATACTCACCCCCAAAACCATGCAAAAGGCCCGAGCAGAATTTAAGAAGGGAACCAAAGGATTTACATACGATCCGCTCATTCCCAAGAAACAAAAAGTACCTGTCGATCCTCCATAGAGTCAAAAATTGACTGCCAACATTGGCACGGTTTTACTCACATACAAAATAGTAAAACAAAAGAGCCGATCTCACTTAGAGATCGGCTCTTTTGTTTTATCCTGTCAAGTTACTTTCATGGATTTGCTATTCGTAATAATACAAATCGGGCCTCTGCCCTTCATAGGACGAATTCTGAGCCCGCAATGCCAATGCTGATGATGGATCAACGTCTGCTATAATAATGCCTTCTGTGTCCCAAACTTCTGCCAACAAGCTTCCATCCGCACCCGTGACATTGCTCCCACCCCGACAAGGCTTTCCCACCTCATTTGTGCCACAACAGCAAGACGAGGCAATAATCACTGTTGAAATGCCTGCGTCGTCTCTCCATCAACAGGTTCGGCCAATGCACGCAGGTCGGGCGTATATCCCACAAGCAGTTCTTCGTGAAAGAGCACCACATCGGCACCTTGGTCAAGTGCCTGCTCGGCAAACAGGAGCGCCTTATTTCGGTTCTCTTCAGGATTTCCCGGGTTTCCATTTTGCTGCACCACGGCTATTCGAAGTGACATACCCATTTTTCTCCTAATCAATGATTCATATCAAATACTAACAGTTCAATTTGATCTATACATATAAGTACCCAAAGCAAAAAAGCGAATAGATATATTCAATGTGCTTTAAGAAAAAAACATTGACGTAACCATGAGTTGCTTTATCTTCATTTTAAGATATAATGGCTTCCCTCCAAGACCTTAAAGACAAGAGTATACCATGAGCGAAGAACTCAAAGAACTCCGTGAATCCAACGACCGTCTCAACAAACCCGAAGCACTGCGTGAACGCATGGACGAAGAAGGTTATCTCTTCTTTCGCCAACTGCTAAATCCTGAAAAACTCTGGGAACTGCGTCGTCAAATGCTTCACAAAATGAAACCCTGGTTGGTTGAAGGCACCGATTCATTTGACGGCATTGCCGATGTCAGCAAACAATGTACCGAAGGAGACCATGGATATACAGATGTGTATCACGAAGTCTACAAACTCGAACGCTTTCACGAATCGGCACATTCGCCTGAAGTTTTAGGCACCGTAGAAAAAATCATCGGTCGCCCAACCATTCCGCACCCACACAAAGTGGCACGCCTTTGGTTCCCCCAATACTTAGACCACACCACACCTACGCATCAGGATTTTGTCCACTTTCAGGGCAACTTTAACACCTACACCGCTTGGTCACCCGTGGGCAATTGTCCCATCGAATTGGGTGGCCTCGCTCTTCTACCGGGTTCTCACAAAGTCGACCGTGTCTTAGACCATAAATTCTCTCTCGGTGCAGGCAGCCTCTGTGTTGACACCAATGAATTTGACGTCGATTGGCACACAACCAATTACGAAATTGGTGACACGCTCATCTTTCCCGCACTCACCGTACACAAAGCCTTGCCCAACTACACCGAAGACAAATTGCGCGTTTCTTTAGACAACCGCTATCAGGCCATTGAAGACACCATGTCTGAACACATGCAATTGCCTCATCTTCACAACTTCAGCAATTTGCAATGGGACGATGTCTATCGTGAGTGGGAATCAGACGAACTCAAATACTATTGGAAAGACTTACCCATTCCCACCATTCCACAAGACATGAGTTTTGGTGAAAAAGGCTTTCAGGAAGCGCTCGAACTGGCCAAGTCGGGCAACGAACATGCCAAAATCCACCTCAACCGCGCCATTCTACGCGACCCCGATTCACTCCAAGCTGAAGCGGCCAAGGCCGTATTGGCCATCTAAATAGCTCAATAAATAACTTAAACAGCCAAAAGAGCCGCGATTGATTGATCGCGGCTCTTTTTTGTTGCCCTTAAAAATCTATCTGTATTGTGTTACAAGTTTTTGAACCCCTTACACCAACGACGCCTTACTCCGCGTGGCCTGCAACTCCTGATCTGGCGTACGCCGCTCAATCAAATCAATCGACATATCCACAATCTCTTTTGCTTCTTCGGGTGTGGTACATCCAATGGCCACCATATCTTGATCACGAATCGTATTCCACACATATGTCATACCCACAACAGGCATCAGCTTCCCCGCCGCCAAGGGTTTGATCGTCATCACTGGTTTTTCGGCCTTTTGGATCACCTTCATAATCCAATCGACTTCCACCGGCATCAAAAACCCAGCCGCATTATAAATTTGAATATACGTCTCCACATCAGCTTCTTGGCGGTCGGCATAAATCACCGACTCGGGCATATGCGTAGACAAGCCAGGAATCATATCGCGTTCCCGAATCAACTTTGTATATTTGTCTAAGTGCCGAATCTCTTTGGTCATTCGATCGATCAACGCATCGGTCACACATTGATGTGGCAAGCAAAATGTGGCACCCAATTCCTTCGTATCATCCAATATTCGCTCAGGCTCGCGCTCGGGTGGGCCACCCGGCACAATATTAAAACTCGGTGTCAAAATCCGAATAATCTCTTTACCAGCCTGATCTTCGGCCATCTTAATGCCTTCTTCTAAAAACTCCGAAGGCGGTGCCAAAACCGCATCAATCCCCGACGCCATAAACACACCAATCACATCGGCAATGCGTTTGGCATCTTGATACTCTTTAATAAAATTGCTCTTAGCGCGACTCGTATGGGAATATCCCAAAAACCAGTTCGTACCAATCAACAACCGAGGTAAACTCACGCCTCCCACCATTGTTCTTGGAAACTCAGTCATCACTGCCTCCTTATGGTATATTATAGGTATCCCTCAACTCTCTCTTTGACATACAAATAAAGATGTACATGATTACTGCATAAATCCTCTTTCGTCAAAGGAAAAACCATGCGATTTGGCTTTAACTTTTACAATTGGGATCACGACCTACACCGCACCCTCGATCAAAATCTAGACCAACTCCTCACCTGGACCAAAGAAACCGGTTGGGAAGGTTTTGAAACCAAAGCCCATACGATTCAAAACCATCCCGAAAGACTTAAAGCTGCGTGTGAACGCATCGGCATCGCATGTGCCGCGTTGGGCGGGTTTTCTGACATCCAAAATATGATCGACTACGCCCACAAAGCAAACGTAGCCTTCATTCGCACCTCCGTGCCCGAAGAAACCGCGCAACACTGGGTCACCTATGCCGCCGAACGCAACGTCACGCTTGCTGTACACCCAGATACAGGGCACCTCATGATGTGCGGTTCAGATCCTATCCAAACCCTCTACGATTTAGGGGAGCGCTGCGGCTTCATTCACCTCAAAGACATCGAAATGGACATGGCCAAACAAGGCATCAAAGGCCCCAGCTTCTGCAATTTGGGTGAAGGCGACCTCGATCTCCCTGGCGTTATGCAAGCCCTCCACGACATCCACTTTGACGGCTGGGTCATTGTTGAGCGTGACCGACGTGTGGATGACTACCTTGACAGTGCCCAAAAAATGCGAGAGGTTTTGCGGGGTATGGGGTATTAACGGCACCCCCTAACCCCCTAAAGGGGTAATAAGATCAAAAACAGAAACAATGCCTACACCTTGGCCCTCATCTGTCCTCGCTACGCTCGGCTCTTCTCCCACAAGTGGGAGAAGAAAGACGTGTCATTACATTTTTTGCTTGATAGAATCTATGGGAAACAAATCCCAGATACCACCTCCCGGTGGTGTGGGCCGTTGTGCAGTTGGTGCGGTGTGATGGGTCGGAGGGGTGGCGCGTGGAACGCGAGGCGGGGTGTGGGAACTGCACGGGCAGGTGAGGGTGGCATCCGCTCATAAAAACACTGAACATCATAAAGCCTCGCGCAGCGACGGATTTCTTTGCCTACTTTCTTTGGCCGTTCAAAGAAAGTAGGCCGCCGGAGGCAACATATAAAAACAAATAAGTATATTGGAGAACTCATGAAAAAGCTCACAGCAATCCTTTCAATCCTATTTCTACTTTCCACCCAAATCCACACAGCAGAATACACGCCACCCGAACCCAATCAAATCCTCAAAAACCTAAAAAAAGACCATCCCCGTCTCATCATCGACGCCCAAACCATCCCACGCATGAAAACCATTATTGCCCAAGACACCGTGGCCGCAAAAATCTATCGCCGCATCAAACGCCAAGCCAATCAATACCTCAAAGACAAACCCTCTATCTACGAACTCCCCGATGGCCGTCGCTTACTTCGTGTGAGCCGTCGCGTCAAAGAACGCGTGCGTACCCTTGCCCTTATCTATCTCTTGGATGGTGGTCAACAATACGTCGACCGCGCATGGGTCGAAATTGAAGCTGCCGCCGCATTTAAAGACTGGAACCCCGCTCACTTTCTCGACACCGCCGAAATGACCTATGCTTTTGCAACCGCCTACGACTGGCTCTATGACCAATGGACCGAAGAACAACGCCAAATCATGCGCGAGGCCATCATAGAAAAAGGCCTCAAACCTGGCCTCGAAGTCTATCGAAAAGACGTTTGGTGGGCACGCAACCACAACAACTGGAACCAAGTCTGCAATGGTGGATTGGGCATGGGTGCATTGGCCATTGCCGAACACATCCCCGAACTGGCCACCGAAATCCTCCACTCGGGCCTCAAAAGCATCCCGCGTGCCATGACCTTTTTTGCCCCCGATGGTGCAGGTGTCGAGGGTGTCACATATTGGTCTTATGGATCGCGTTACAACATCCTCTATCTCTCATCCCTTACGACCGCACTCGGCACAGATTTTGGCCTCTCCAACCTTTCAGGATTTAAAGAAAGTGGCGCATATCACATTTATATTTCAGGTGCCAAACGCATGTCATACAACTTTGCCGACTGCGGATACACACGTGTCTCCACCCCCATGCATTTTTGGATGGGCCACCAATACAACCAACCCCACTATGCTTGGTTTCGATATGACACCCTTCGAAAATACGGTCGCGGCCATATGCTCGACCTGCTCTGGTTTGACAACAGTGCCACAACCTTCGATCCATCGACTGCCCCACTCGACAAACATTTTCGCAAAGCCGATGTCACCTCCATGCGCAGCTCCTGGACAGATTCCAATGCCCTCGCTCTGGGCATTCAAGCCGGTGGCAACCTCAACTTAGGGCAACATCGCCACCTCGACCAAGGCACCTTCATCCTTGAAGCATTGGGCGAGCGATGGGCCATCGACTCAGGTACCGAACGCGAAACCTATCAGCGTCATCGCAACAAACGCAAACGATGGGAGTTTTACCGTATCCGTGCTGAAGGGCATAACACCTTGGTCTTCAATCCGCAAAATGGCCCCGACCAAAACCCCAAGGCCAAATGCTCCGTCACCACATTTGAATCCACACCCAATAAGGGTCTCGCAGTACTTGACCTAACCGACGTTTATACCGACCATGTAAGGCAGGCAAAACGCACCTTCGAAATGGTGGATCGCCAACATGTCGTCATTACAGATGAGATCCAAACCAAATCGCCTTCAGAACTCTATTGGTTCATGCACACCAATGCAGAAATTGCACCCAACGGCGCAACAGCCATCTTAACACAAAATGGCAAACAGCTCACAGCCGAAATTCTATCGCCATCGGGTGCAACATTCACATCAATGGATGCAAAACCTTTGCCAACGTCTCCAGTCCCCAAACAAGCCGACAACAAAAAACGGCGTAAATTGACCATTCATTTAAGAGATGTGACAAACTTAACCATTCAGGTCAAACTTACGCCCTTGGGAAATGAATAAAATCAATACCGTGCCAGAATAAATTCCGGTACTACGATTACAAAATCCTATAGGCTGGAGTCACAATCATGGCCAAATCGTTGTGGTAAATATCATCCTTTATTTGTGAATCGAAAATCCATCAGGAGTTACAATTCTTATGTCTTGGCAGTATACCATCAACGGCACATCTTCCGAAAATCCCCCCACAGGGGAAGACATGTTGGCCCTGCTCAAAAGCGGCCACCCTCGCATTATGATCGACGAAAATACGGTCTCGAGCGTGCAAAATATTCTCAATACCGATCCGCATGCGCCAAAATGGTTTGAACACCTCAAAAACGAAACCGACAAGATCCTCACGGAAGCCCCCTCGCATTACGAACTCCCCGATGGTCGCCGATTGCTCAGCGTAAGCCGCACGGTCAAAGAACGTGTACGCGCCCTAATGTTTATCCACCTGATAGAAGGTGGCGATCAATACGTAGATCGCACATGGGCAGAAATTGAGGCCGTCTGCAATTTTCAAGACTGGAACCCTGTGCACTTTCTCGACACGGCCGAAATGACCTATGCGGTAGCGATGTCACTCGACTGGCTGCACCATCACTGGTCAAACGCTCAAAAAGAAACCATGCAAAGTGCCATCATTGAAAAAGGACTCAAACCAGGTTTGAATGTCTACAACGGCAACGTGGGCCATCGTTGGGATTTAAACCAAAACAACTGGAACCAAGTCTGCAACGGCGGTCTGAGCATGGGTGCACTTGTTATCGCAGATCAAGACCCAGACTTGGCCAAAACCATCCTTCACAACGCCATCAAAAGCATTCCTCAACCGATGCGTCACTACGCACCCGATGGTGGGGGCACCGAAGGTGTTACTTATTGGGACTATGGCTCACGCTACAATCTTCTCTACCTCTCATCACTCGAATCTGCATTGGGCACCGACTTTGGCCTTTCTGATATTCCCGGATTCAAAGAAAGTGGTCAATATCAAATGTACATTTCGGGTACCACGCGCCAATCATATAATTTTGCCGATTGTGGCCTACAGCAAATGGGCACACCCATGCATTTTTGGATGGGCAAAAAATTTGACATGCCGCAATACAGCTGGTTTCGCTACAGTGAATTGATGCGCCCTG
>JABIFK010000345.1 GCA_018650745.1 Candidatus Latescibacterota bacterium
CGATCTTCCGGCAACGGCGTTAAAACCGACATTTCTTCTGTCACCTTACGCTCCACATCAAACGCCGTCTCATCCCCATTGGGATCAAGGTCATCATGCAATAACATATCAATCTTACCAAACGACAACTGGCGCATCATCAACGACCCTGCCCGAAACGTACGCGCCGCTCGAATCTTCTCAAACAGATCATCTGGCAAAGGTTCACCCGTCTCTACATGAGACGTCATCCCTATCAACGTCGGTTTATGATAACACCAATTCTCCATAAACTGACTCGCAATCTCCACCGCATCCCACTCCACCCCATTAATCCCAGCCACCTCCGCATAATCCACCGTCGTCAACATCCCCTGCAACCCATGTCCAAACTCGTGAAACAACGTCTCCACCTCCGTAAAACTCATCAAAGAAGGTGTGTCACCCACAGGCGGTGTGCCATTGCAAACCAAATGCACCACAGGCAAATGCAACTTGCTATTCATCCACCGTCTGCCCAAACACTCATTCATCCAAGCCCCACCTCGTTTTTCTGCGGGTCGAGAATAAGGATCTAAATAAAACGACGCAATATGCTCTCCATCACGCATCACTTTAAAAAGTTGCACATCTTCATGCCACAAATGGGCGTCTACATTTTGAGCCTCTTCAATTTGAATCTCGAACAAACGTTCTGCCACACCAAACAATCCATCCAAAACTTTAGGCAGCGGAAAATAAGGACGCAACTCATCATCGGTATAATCAAACTTTTGTTCTCGCAACCGCTCAGACCAAAACGCCATATCCCAATGTGCCAAAGTTTCTGTTTCGCCCTGCTCTTTTGCCAATGCCACAAGCGCTTCATAATCTTTTTCCATATGTGTCTTTGCGGCCGAGCCCAGTTCCTCCGTCATCTGCGCAACGGCATCTACACTCGGCGCCATCTTTGCGGCCAAACTCCAGGCGGCAAACGAATCAAAGCCCAACAAACCGGCTTGCTCTTTGCGCAATTTTAATATCTTCGCAATCAATCCCGAGTTATCCAAGTCACCAGACGAGGCACGCGTCACATAAGCTCGATACACCTGCTCACGATGCGCACTCACTCGGTGGTGCTGCATAAAGGGATAAAAACTTGGAAAATCCAAGGTAATACGCCACGGTCCATTTTCGGGATCGGGCTCCGTGCCTTCATTCGCCTGCGCATAAGATTGTGCTACCCCCTGACGCAAACTATTGGGCCATCCTTCTGTATCGGCCTTGTCTTCAATAATCAACTCAAATGCCTTAGTCGCATCCAACACATGATTTGAAAAATCAGAACTGATCTGCGACATTTCTTTCGCAATGGCATTAAACCGTTCTTTAGCGTCTCCTTCAAGCCCCACACCCGCGTGTTCTGCGGCTCTTATTTTTAATTCAACACACCGGCGCTGTGCCTCATCCAAAGTGTTCCATTCTTCCCCATCTCGAATCGCCACCAACCCTTCATAAATAGGTCGGCTCTGCTGAATACGCAACCCAAACGCCACCACATCTTGCAACACCGCTTCATGTGCACTTCGCAATTCATCGGAGTTTTTCACGCTCATCAAATGCCCAACTGGGCCCCATGCATATTCAAACGGCACATCCATATCTTCCAAAGGTTTTAACAAATCATCCCAAGTGGGTGTCACAGTCTGTTCCAACTCTTCAATTTGCCGTTCAACTTGAATCAACAAATTCTTCACGCCCGGTTCCACATGCTCAGGTTTAATTTCATCATACCGAGGCAACCCGTCGGTCACCAACAAGGGATTGCTTTCCAATGTCCCTTCGCTCATAAAGTTCTCTCCATTTCATATCTATAAAGTCTTATATAATTACCACGTGAAACCTATCACCATATGATCGCAATGTCAATTCCCAAAAAGATAGAACCTGTCGCAAGTCTATAGGTCACAGGTCTCAGGTCAAAACCTGTATAAGCTCTTAGATTTTGACTTGCGACTTGCAGACCTGAGACGTTTTAGTTTAACAACACCTCCACCTCATCAACTACTTCTCGCACATTATTTAATATCTTATACGCCGGAGAAAAATCTCCGTCCTGACTCAATTCATTGGGCACCACAAAAACCCGCAAACCCGCATCAGCCGCAGCCTTACACCCACGTTCAGAGTCCTCAACAACAATACATTCTTCCGGTTTAAGACCGTGCAATCGCATGGCCGTTAAATAAGCATCAGGATCGGGTTTGGATTTTTCATAATCTTCACGTGCCAACACAAACTCAAAAAATGGCAACATATGGGTTTGGCTGTGTATAATATCAAAATGCTCACGATGCGCCCCCGTCACCACCCCCATACGAACCCGCCCCTGTAAAGCCACCAACGTCTCTCTTGCCCCATCGATCACTTCCAATTCAGTGTGCAACAATTCGCTATACCGTGCATCGCGTTCTACACGCAACCGATCAATGTATTCAAGGTCTTGATTGGGCAACACATCAAACACACTCATGCCTTTTTTAAGCGATTGCTCAATAAACTTATCAGTGGTCAATTCCACGCCTTCTTTTTCAACACGCTCACGCCCAGCTTGAAAGTATAACTTCTCCGTATCCACCAACACCCCATCATTATCCCACAAAATCGCTTTCAGCACAAAACACGCCCATTCTTTTAACTTGTGATAACGTTCAGAAGAGATATTTTTAGTATTTAAATCAACAAACAATCCCCTTGGTAACGCACCTATGAAATTTACACAGCCAAATCGTACAATGCAAACGCATTTTGTACCAAATACAAACGGTTTCGTTGCCGAAAACGAATACGTGCGCCTACAAATTTCTCCCGTCAATCCAAACATACCTTTCACAAACGAGGGATTGACCGAAGAAACCGAATGCAATGTACTTATCCGCACACATCTAGAGGGTGAAACCCTTTGCCATATCAATAGACAATCGACACAGAGTCTGGGTTTCATCAGCGATAACAATACCCAATGGGGGCGCATCAACACAGGAGATCGCCCAGGCCAGATCGCATTTCGCATACAACACAATGGCCAAACGATCCTTAGCGCCAACCTCCCCATTCGCCCAGCCAAGCTCGATTATGAAAACGACTATCAAACCATGCGCGACGAGATCCAGCACATCGCGCGTGCCCTTGTATTTGCCTTACCAAAACATGCCCAAATCCACACACAGCTCACAGGCAAACGAGGCACCCCCGTAGACTTTCTTCAACTCGTCGAACAACAAAGCACACATCTCATTCAAACCCTGCAAGCCATACTCAAACGCCCACATCGCCAACTCACATCTCACACAGAAACACGCCCAATCTCATTGGCCACAGGCCGTGACCCAAACGCACTTACACATCTTGCACGCAACACCACACATTGGACAACCTCGCCCAAAACCCAGTTAAAACCTTTTTCAATCCAAAATCTCACACATCTTCAAGAAACCCAACGCCATCCCACCACCAACACCGCAGTGAATCGTCATCTGATCTCAAACCTCCACCAACTCACCCGAAGATTACGTGCCATCACCCAACATCCCAAAACCGATCCCTGTCGCCAATTGCACAAACGCCTCCAACAAATCCTACGCCATCGCACATTTCACAACATCCCACGCGCCCAATGCAACGATGCCATCCCCATCTATCTCGACGATCGCTACCAAACCGCCTTCATACTCATCCGAAACCTCAACCACGCCCTTGCCCCCATTGAAGGGGGACCATTCGACCTATCTTATCGCGACACGCCCACCCTCTACGAATACTGGACCTATTTCACCCTCATCCAAACCTTCCAAAGACTCGGTTTTTCTCCCCAAGTAGACAAAAACCTCTTTCATCTGACCCAGCGTGGCATCATCCTATCGCCCACACAAGGTGAGCCTTCAGCCATTCACCTGCAAAACAACACAACCCATATCCGGTGCCTCTATAACCCCACTTATACCGCCGCATCTGGTCGATCACTCACCCACGATCTTCGCCCAGACATCGTCATAGAAATCCAAACGCAAACCACCCGAACGGTTCACGCATTTGATGCCAAATATCGAAGAGAAGATCACAAGGGATATTGGATTCCCCTACGCGAAGACATCGACAAAATGCACGCCTACCGCGACGCCGTTGGCCAAGTCATCCAAGACAACTTCCAACGCACCCTCAAAAGCGCCATCGTCTTTTTTCCCGCAGAAAACAACATCCCTTACCAAACCCACGCCTTTTTTAAAAGCCTCCCCCACGGCATCGGCGGTCTTCCCCTCTTGCCTGGTGATTCTAATACACTGAACATATTATCCAATCACATCACCCACCACATCCTCCCATAAAAAAATTGGATCAAATGTATTGATCCAATTGTATATCTAACCGCATTCCATTATATTGTCCTTCAAACCTTCCAAGCAATGTTCAGACAAAGCCTTTTCATATTTCTCCCTCACAAACTTAGCTTTTGACCTGAGACCTGCAGACCTGAGACCGACTTTATGACCCCATCTCAACTCCTACAAGAATTCGAAGCCCTCGCTCACCGCCTGGAGATCCCCATATCCCGTGAAGACCTCATGGGTGGCTCAGGTGGTTTGTGTACCATTCGAGGCGAAAAACGCATCATTCTCGACTATCGCCTCGACGTGCCGACTCAAGTTGATCTCTTGACCCAAGCATTCTCCCAACTCCCCCTTGACGATATCTTCATCAAACCCTCTATCCGCGAACGCATCGACGGCTTTGACGAAACAGGAATATAAAAATTAAAAAGAGAGAGCTGAGCTGTTGTTTTTTTAATTTTACATTTTTAACTTTTAATTGATTGATACCGCACCATCCGTCCCACATCCTTCACATCCTCAAACACACCATTGCTGACAGTTCCCATCAATGCCGCACCAAATGCCGCTTCTTCGGTATGCACAGGCACTTCCATCACCATCCCAAACCGATCTTCCAATATCGAACGCAACAACAGATTCTTCCGAATGCCATTGCCCGCACCAACCAACTTCGTGCGCCCCCCCACACCCATCCGATCCATCTCATCATACAATTGAGCAAACTGTTCCGTCAGTCCCTCTAACAACGCCCGGGCCATATGCCCTGGTGAAAAATTTGAAGTGCCTACGCCCGTCCACACACCCCGCCGATCAGGTTCACGACGCGTGCCCGTAAACAACGGTTCGCAAAACAATCCATCAGCCCCCGGTGCAACATCTGCGGCCAATCGATTCATCATCTCATACAAATCTTCCTGACCGGAACCACCAAAAAACGTCTTGCCAATCTCTCTCAAAAAATCGCGCAACCACGCATAAGACCGCCCACCTACCAAACCCGCCCCCACCAACAAGAACCCACCATCCACAAAAGGACGTGCTTCCAATTCATCCGTTGGCATCGCATCACCCACATGCACAGACACCTGCCCCCCAGTTCCCACATTCACCAAAACACTGCCCGCCAAATCTCCCACACTGCCCAAAAAACTCGCCTGATTATCCCCACACGCCACACAAACAGGCGTTCCCACTTTCAAACCTGTTACATCGGCCACAGCTTGTGTCACACTACCCGCTTGTTTACCCGACTCACAAACTTCAGGCACCCCATCCACAGAAAGACCCAACGCATCAATCAAATCAGCCTGCCCAACCCGATCCACCACATCAAACAAACCTGAGCCTGCCGCATTGGTCGCATCCGTCACCGGGCGTGTCCCCGTCAACCGCGCCACGGCATAATCCGGCACAAAAGATGCCATCGCTCCATCAAGTAAATGACCGTGCTGCGCCAACCAAAACAATGTTGTACCCAAATAACCCGGATGTGGGCGACACCCCCGGGCAAACGCACCCAAACCTTCCGACACCCTACGCATATGCCCAACATATGTCTCCTCATCACCCATCACATCCATTCCCCGTCGATCTTGCCACCCCACAAATGATCCCACAGACACACCATCAGATCCCACCACCAACATGCCATGCATCTGTCCCGTCACACCAATCCCATCCACACCACCACAAACCTCGACCGCATTTTTGATCACACCAAATGCCACGTGCATCATTCGCTCGGCATCCCACTCACTGCGCCCCTTCTGTTTGTCCTCAACCGACGTGACCTCCGCATCATTTGCCGCCGACTGTACCGTCACAACCGCACCCGTCGCCACATCCACCACCACCGCAGTAACCGTCGTTGTCCCAATGTCCAACCCCAAATACTGCATACCAACCCCCAAAACAAAACCCGCTCGCGCGGGTGCAAATTCATGACTCTAAAAATTTAGCTCAATTGATACAATCATCAAATGGACACACTACACGTACCAAATATTCTTCCCCAACATCCCCACCAACTCACCACTGGCCACCATCGGACGTAAATTATGAGACCAAAAAATCGACTCTTCGGGGGCGCGCAACGTCTCCAACACATTGCCAAATGGATCGGTTATGTCGGCCACCGGATCACCTTTTTGCAGGTGATCATATAACTCAGCATGATATTCAATAAACCCACCCCGATTGGCCAACACCGAGAAAAAACCATCTACCACCACTTGCCGCTCGGGAATATGGGGCGTGCCTTGAATCAAACCATAATGCTTCAACACATTCTCAACACCCGTAATGCCCTTTTGAATGCTCTTTTCATCCCACCCGTGGCACCCGCCCAACTCAGGGTCTATTGTCGGAATACCTTCTTCTGGTCCCGAACGCGCCAATTGCCCATCGGGGCCTTTGCTATCCAAGATATACCCAATACCAAAAACCCGCGCCAATTCCAAACAGGCCCGATGAATGCGCTTGCGCCTATCCACCCGCACCCGCACCTCATCAATCATGGGCCGCACACCACCCTGATGCAAATCGATACAGTAATCGGCCTGCCGCACCGCATGATGAAACAACCGATAGGCAATGCGCTCACTCGACGTACCATCTTGCCGCCCCGGAAAACATCGATTCATCTTTTTCCCATCAGCAGGGCTAAACGCCTGATGGGCATGGAAGGCATGAAAGTTCACCATCAATACCGCTATAACTTTGCCTTTAAGCCGTGCTGGGTCTAATCGTTTCAGCACTTGCCGAATCACAGCAATACCATTCAACTCATCGCCATCACTAATCGCTTGCAAATACACCGTAGGCCCAGGTTCGGCCCCATTGACCAAAGACACAGGCAGTCGCACCGGCGACCCGTCTTGCATCTCTGCCACTGTCAAATAACCGTCCACCCGTTCGCCCGGTTCAGCCTTCAATTGTTCTACTTGCAAAAGTTCACTCATAATTATCTCTCAAAAACACCACAAACAGCCAAAAGAGCCCACCCTTTAGCGCTTAACAACTAAGACTAATCATGTAAGTGATCTGTTCCCATGTCAACAAAAAAGGAGCCGATATATAAACATATCGGCTCCTTTTAGTCGGAGTGTAAGCAGTAAACAGACAGACCATAACAAACCATACTCCAAGATTTGTCCAGAGCATATTTGCCGCTCGTCATTTGCCATCTGCCTGCTTTTGTCCTACTCGCCCTTTTCGTTCAAACTCTCAAACGGCTCAGGATTCATCAGCAAAGCATCTGCCACATCTTTCATCACGTCATCACGAGAATAATATCCCGAATTTACCTGATCGCGGATACGTTTCAACTTTTCTACGCGATCTTCCACCTCTTCGCCGGGTGGCAAAGGTTTAATACGTACACTTGAATTCATAACGTTGCCCCGATATACACCTCTTTATAGGTTGTTGTTACCCGATGGTTATGGTATTTAGATCGGCACAAATGAAAAATTCTAAAGCGAAAATTCATAAAAAACAATAACTTATAAAAACACAGTTATTCTATTTAGTATATTTTGATACTATACAGTTTTTCAACATGAACACCCATCAACATGTCTTTAGATTTTGTAACCATAGAGATTGACAAAGACAAAAGAGGTCCGCTCACAGTATACCCGCTGGGGTATTTCTGCGTGGATGCCCATTTAGTCAGTAGAAAACCATCAGGGCAGGCACTGGGGCCTGCGCCCAACAAATCTCCAAAACCAGTGACCAATCCCTTTACTTGTTTCTCACGCAGTGATAGTTTTAATTTTACATTTTCAATTTTACACCTATTTTGATCCCGTTCCTTTCCCAGCCTATATTTCATCCTCTGTTCACTTTTACCTTTTACCTTTTTCCTTTTTACTTTCTAGGAGCCTCCCATGACCATACCCACACGTCAAATTGGCCAAACAGAACTCTCCGTCTCCGAAATCGGCTTCGGTGGTGCCCCCTTGGGCAATCTCTTCGAAAACGTTAGCGAACAACAAGCCCAAGAGACCCTCCAAAATGCCTGGCAAGCAGGTCTCCGTTATTTCGACACGGCACCCTTTTATGGCTACGGCCAAAGCGAACACCGCTTAGGTCACTTTCTGCGTCAACAAAACCGATCAGACTTTGCCATCTCTACCAAAATTGGTCGCGTGCTCAAAGCCACCCGCAACCTCGACACCTTCGACAAAGGCGAATGGATCGGCGGCCTGCCTTTTGAATGCCATTTCGACTACAGCTACGATGGCATCATGCGCTCCCACGAAGACAGCCTTCAACGCCTCGGCCTGCACGCCGTTGATCTTTTGCTCATCCACGATTTAGACACCTACTTTTTTAGTGACGAACAGGTCACCGCATATATGAGCCAACTTTATACCAGCGGCTGGCGTGCCATAGAAGAACTCAAATCAACAGGTCAAATCAAAGGCATTGGTGCCGGTCTGAATATGCTCGGTATGATCCCCAGATTCTTAGACATGATGCCCCTCGACTTTTTCATTGTGGCCATGCCCTACACCTTACTCGATCAAGATACGCTCGATATTGAATTCCCCAAATGCGCCGAACACGGTGCCACCATTGTCATCGGCTCCGTCTTCGCATCTGGCATCTTAGCAACAGGTCCCATCGAAGGTGCCGGATATGCCTACGCCCCCGCCTCCGAAGCCATCTTAGAAAAAACCCGCCGCATCCAAACCATCTGCCAAAACCACAACGTACCCTTGCCCGCTGCCGCCATTCAATTTCCTCTGGCCCACCCCCAAGTCTCCGCCATCATTCCCGGCGCGCACAAACCCGAGTTCATTCAGTCCAATATCCAAAACTACCAACACACCATTCCATCAGACCTATGGGCCGAACTCAAAGCCGAAAAATTGATGCGCCAAGATGCACCCATACCCCAATAAGGACATGAAGCATGAACAATCCATTTATGCCGGTTGATCTGGACAAACGCTGGGAAAACATGTCACAGGCAGGACCTAATTTGCAGTCGCGCGAATTGTTTCGTTTTGTGCTGAACGCGACAGAGAATCAGACACATGTGCAGGAGGTTGAACAGGCGTTAATCTGGGCAGAAGCGTTTCAAGATCGCGATCCAAACAGTGAGACATATGGCAATTTTCGGTGGTATCGCAAGAATGAAAAACCCATGGATCGCAACGCGGTTGAATTTGCGATGGAAGTGGGTGTTTTGGTGTGGATTCATCATCGTGAAAAATTGTCGGGTGAATCACAAGCACGCTTGAAGCAGTTGATGGAATTTAGCGTTGAAGGCATTCGTCGCCACACACCCGCCGTGTCGTACACCAACATCTATACAATGAAAATGTGGAATTGTATTGGCATTGGCGAGAATCTGCCCAACCAGGAACTGGCGGAAGAAGGCTATGCTATGGTAGACACCTGGATGGCAGAAATTTCACAAAACGGCCTCCACGAATACGTCAGCCCAACCTATTCTCCTGTAAGCATGGAATGCATCGAAAACATTGCCCAACATACCACACAAGATCAGGTGCGCGAAAAAATAAACCGCGCCCTCAAATTATGCTGGTTACAGCTCGGTGCCAATTGGCTACCCACATGTGAGCGCCTAGTTGGCGCACACAGCCGAGACTACGATTATTTGGGCACAGGGGTACGCAACCTTAGAGTGCGCAATCGCATGGCGTCGTTGCTCAATCCCAAAGATAAAAACGAAACACCTGCCTATGTTCCCACGCCTTATATGCAAGACGATGTCAAAAAAATGCTGAACAATGTACCACGCATCGTCTGTCAAAAATGGGGTGCCAAGCCCTATGAAACCGCAACCACTTATGTGGGCCAACAATTTGCCATCGGTTCGGCAGGGGCCGCCTATGGTCCCATTGACAAATGTTTGACCGTGCATTTGAGAGACAAAGAAACGCCCAACATCTCCTTCTTCTGCGACGCACGCGGTGACCATTATGGCCAACGTCAATTTGAACTCAAAGATGGCCACAGCAAAGCCCTGCACCTTGTGCCCTTTTTAACCAGCGTGCAAAAAGGCCCCGAAGTGCTGTTTCTCGCCGCCCCCGAACCCAAAGGACGGCATTATCACCGCTCTGCCCCAAATCCCACCTGTTTGCTCTCGCATCTCATCTTGCCAAATAACGGCACCGTATCCATCAGTACCGAACAATTAGACAACCAAACAATCATCTCACAAAAAGTCCCCAATGGCACGCCCATCTTCCTGCAATACGACAATGTCAATATTGGCATTCGTTTTGTTGTGGCCACACAAACAAACGGCGAAGAAGCCAATGTGATGTTTGAACGCGACCAAGAAGGGCAAGATTATGGTGCCATGCGCATCACCTGCACCCACGACACCACAGCCCCCACAACGCGCGGTATTGCCGCTATTTGGATAGGTATTCAAGAAAACGCCTCACCCGATGAATATGTGGCCTTTCAAAAACACTTTTCCCAAGAAGTAACAGTATCAACGACCGAACAAACTTTGACGGCCAGTGTACCAGGTTGGCATTCTGAAATGAGCCTATCCGTAGATTTAGAAAACCAAGCACCGCTCGCGCTTATTGGTGGCGAAACAAATATCAACACCGCCTTATTTGCTGTTAACACTCAAGAAATCGGACGAAATATTTTATCTGAATAAAACATCTCTCATCACCGTTCCAAAAACACAAAAGAGCCGACGCTCTCCCGCGTCGGCTCTTTTTATACAACCATATTTTTTATCGTTTACGACGCATCATAATCCGTCAAATTTCGAATCCAAATATTGCGATACCGCACCAAGTCGCCATGATCTTGCAGCTTCAATGGGCCTGTGGGGCCATGCACGGTGTCATAAGACGACAAGTTCTTATGTCCTGTGGGGCCCATCGCTTCTTTGCGATTGTGCAACAAAATACCATTTAAAATTACCGTCAAATAAGCAGGGGACTTCAACGTCTCACCTTCATAAACAGGTGCTTCAAAAATAATATCATAAGACTGCCATTCACCAGGTGGGCGTGTGGCATTTACCAAAGGTGGGAACTGGCCATAAATCGCACCCGTAATACCATCGGCATACGTTGGGTTGTCATAACCATCCAACACCTGCACTTCATATCCCCCCAACAAAAACACGCCACTGTTGCCACGACCTTGGCTGTTGCCTTTCACTTCGGCAGGGCACGCAAACTCAAGGTGTAACTGAATACTGCCAAAGCCTTCTTTGGTCTGAATGTCACCTGTTTTGGGCGTCACTTCCATATACCCATTTTCCACTTTCCACTGTGCATCTCCATCACGCCCTTGCCAATTCGACAAATCCGACCCATCAAACAACACCACTGCATCAGAGGGCGCATCACCATATCCAGCGCCGGGCGTCACCACACGAGGTGCAGACCGTTTGCTGTCATGTACCCGATACGGTTGCCCAGGCAACATCGGTGTGTCATCATACCCCACAGGAGCTTGTTGTTCTGCCATGATCCAACTTCCTTTCGAAAACGTTTATAATGTTAAATCGTATGCCAAACCATAATACTAAAATACCTCATCCTGTCAAGCAGGATCACGGAGAAACACGAATACGCACAGAAAGATACGGAACCACACCCTTCAATTCCCTGGCAAATGATACATTTATTGTCTGTTAAACTTAATGCTCAGGGCGATCCCTCAACCCAAAACTCACCAAAACAGAGCAAAATGCCGCCACCGTCACCATCAAAAACACAGCCGCAAATTCTTCGCCATTACCCTTAAGCAAACGAATCAACACGCTTGAACCGATGATGCTGCCCAAATAACGACTGGTTGCATAAATCCCAGAAGCAGCCCCAGCCTGTTGTCGTTCAACAGCTTCAACAGCCGATGTTTGAATGCCCGCACCCGCCACGCCCAACCCAATCCCTGAAACACCCAAACAACACACCAACATCACAATGCTGACATCGCCACCCGTTAGCGCCAATGGCAAAAGAGCAAAAGAAAAAAGTGACAAGCCACATACCGCTGGCCAACGTCGTCCCCATCGATCGGCCAAGTGACCCCCAATAGGTGCAAAGATAACCGAAGTGGCCATCAGTGCCGTCAGCACCAAACCCGTCTGTGTACTGGACCAACCGCTTTGTCTTGAAAGCAAAATCGGAACGGCCAACATGGTTGAATACATGGCCAAATTGCTCAGTGCAACCGCACCATTTGCCGCCGCAAATTTTCTAATACAAAAAAAGCGCAACTGGAGAACAGGGTCAGGATGCTGCCATTCATACCAAAAGAAATAAACCGCAACAGCAAGAACAACACACACCCCAACAATAGAAATGAGCAAACGCTCTGCATTTAAAATCAGCAACCCAGCAGCGCCCATCAGTACAATGCCCAACAAAAGCGTTCCTCTTAAATCAAATGAAGAACCACCCTGCGATGCACGATGGATAGGAAGCACACGCCACCCTAAAAGCAGCGCCGGTAAAATAAATACCAAATTCACATAAAAAATGGCATGCCAATCGGCAATAGCAACCAAAAACCCGCCCAATGGTGGGCCCGCTGTCGCAGACAAAGCCATAGCAGAACCAACCAACCCAAAACGACTTGCTCGACGTTTTTCTGGCACCACTTCGCGCATCAACGCAACGCCATTGGGCAACAAAATAGCACCCGCTATGGCTTGTTGTATGCGAAAAAATAACAGCATCCAAAAACCAGATGCCATTGCCGCACCAATAGACGCGCACCCAAAATAAACCAGCCCCCCCAAGATCAAACGACGACGCCCCAACCGATCACCCAACTTACCCGTAATAGGCTGCAAAGATGCCATTGCAATTAAATAAGCCGTGACCAACCACCCAGCAGAGGTCAGAGGCGCATCAAACGCTTCCATAATACGCGGCAATGTCACTGCAATCATCGTTGAATTGAGAGGCGCAAGTACGCCACCCAAAACAACAGTGATCAGAATGCCCCATTCTGACAATTCTTGATCATCGTTTTGAGATGTTGAATCCTTCGACAATTTTTCAGTGCCCTTCCGTGATCGGAAAACGCCCTTCATTGCGCGCCAACTTCTTTAGAATAGCTTCACTCACATCAATACCCGTTGCATTGGCAAAGCTCAAACAATAGATCATCACATCAGCCAATTCATCGGCCACTTCGGCACGCGCCTCATCGCCCGTCATCAACGCCTTGCCTTCTTCAATGGTCCCCCACTGGAAGTGCTCCATTATCTCCGCCGCTTCAATGGCAATACTCATCGCCAAATTCTTCGGGTTGTGAAACCCTTCCCAATTCCGCGCCGACACAAATTTCTTCACGGCCTCGCGCAAATCATCTACCGTTGTTTCTTGATCTGCCATCTGTTTCTCCCAAAAAAACAGCATAGGGTTAAAACCCTATGCCATAGATACCAAGTCCTATGATCACATCATATAGAGCCAGCAACATACTATATTTATATATGAACACCAAATTTTTGCATCTTCAAAGAAATACGCGTATCACCAGATGGCAACATAATGCGATCATAATAAATCACAGCAGCCTTGCCATCCAAAAATTGAATACTGGGATAAGACCATGTTCTGTCGGGTTCTGCTTCAAGATTGTGAAACCCAAACCACGTTTGCCCTTCATCCTTAGAAAATCCAACCGTAAGCGGTGATCGGTTGCTGCTGTGTTTGCCATCGTTGGGATTATGATTCCACACCACCATCGTCAAATCGGTATTGGGCACACGCGCCAATGCTGCGGGTGATTCGGGAGAAACCAAATCGTCAACAGCCACAGCAGGCGTCCAAACATCACCCCCATCCTCTGAATAAGAAACATATTGATGACTGACCTGCGTGCGCAAAAGCATCATCAATCGCCCACCACCCAGCTCTAAAACACAAGGCTCCATAAAACCACGCTTGGGGCCTGCCAATATACTTTGAGACACGCGCCACGTCTCACCATCGTCATCAGACAACATACAACATGTTCGGATATCATCTGTCTTATCATCTTCTCGATCCCACGGCCAAGGTGCAGCAACAGGCACAACAATGCGACCTTGCTGGGTGCGAATGACACGTTGTGCAATCAGCACATGCCCACCAGGCCCTTCGGGTGTGACATTTTGGGGGGCTGTCCAAACAGAAGCATCCAAAAGATCACCCGATTCATCTTCACAGATCATCATAATCACCCATTTTTTGAGCATCGTCTGATGGCATCGCGCAAAAAGGGCAAGACGTCCATCACCCAACCGTATCAAACTGGGCATGCGTACGACATCTCGGCCTGCATTAGGCTCAGCAATCACAAACGAATCGCCCCATGTTTCACCATCATCCTGTGAAACTTGCCCCACCACACGAGAGGAATCTCTATCGTGCGTCCCTCCAAACCACTGAGAATAAGCCAAAAAAAGACGCCCATCTTGGAGCCGAATGATATCTCCCCCCATATTGCGAGAAAACTCATCTGTGGCAGGTGCCAATACGGTCGTCTGTTGATCTACGATCTGAATATTTGGATGATTGCGTTCAGAATCATTCATAATTGTGTACCTCAATTTAATGCCTTAGGCCATTCTCAATTCCAATACTCATAAACAAAAACGGGCAGGCACAGGGGCCTGCCCCAACAATCAAAATCGAATAGAAGTTTCTATGACATGATCTCAGGTTGTCATAATACCAAAATTTACATCACATTTCCAACTCAAATTCTTTGCCACCCAAAATTTGTCCATTCACTTGCACTTCCACACGATGTGTGCCCCCATAATATTTGCGTGTCGAAATGGGGCGAATCGCGTGTTTACGATCCACCACCAAACAGTCACCACAATCCAATGTGCGTGTATTGAGCTTAAACACTTTTGGGCTGGTTGATCCATTTGCCTTCTTAAAATGAATCACATAATCGATCACCAAGTTCTGAGGTTTTTTTATGTCACTCTCCAGCTCAAATTGAAACAACAAAGCCTCACCAAACTTCACAACCGGCGTTTGTACATCAAATTTCACAAGCTTCACTTTGGGAGGACCAAACCCCAAAATGGCCAATGCTTTTGGATGCCCTTGTTTTATCAATGAACGCAAGGCATGGCGTATGATCCACATCCGTTCTTTGCTCGCCCCCTTGGCCCACCTCGCCAAAACATCCACAGCCAAATCGGGATTGTCTTTTGTAATATCATTCAAGTGATTCGCCACAGATCGCCTTACGTATTCCGACGGATCATCCTTCAACATCTCCAACAACTTCAAAGTCGGTTTGGGATCCGTAACAAATGAGGGCAACTTCATCGCCCACGGCAGCCGAGGTCGTGTTCCTTCGCTCACCCACCGCCGCACATCTTCATTGGGATCAACCACCCACTTGGTCAACTGAGACAGCACCTCTTTTTCGTATCGGATCAAAAACGGGCGAATTGCAAACTCCGAAGATGATCGTCGGGTAATCTCATATAAGGCAGACATCGACGATTCAAAATCATCCAAACCATAGGTACCCACAAAATGCTCAACGGGCATCAACTGGAGACCATAGATAGATTTGTTATCTCGATTGGGTTCTTCAGGTCCCAACGTCTGCATCAAAATAGCCAACGCCTCGTTATAATCCTCTGGTAAAAACACGCGCAAATTTTCTGCAATAAGTGCCACACGCGCTTTCAATTCCAAAGATACAAGTTGGTCCGTCACACGTTTGACAAAAGCCTTAGATTTGAAGGCGGGATGAACATCCTCAATCAAACCGGCCAACCTCGCAACCAACTTCTTATTAAAATAATCTTTAAACTGCTTGGGTTCGTCCATAAGTCCTCACACAAAATCGATTTCACTTTCCGGTCTCACTCTGGCAAAGGCTGTCAAAATATCATCGCATTGGGTTTTGCAAACATATTGATGTGTGCGTCAATCACCAACAATGCGGTTGCCATAACACCCCTTAAAAAATATCTTCAGTGGTGAATCATAAACTCTAAGTTATCAGTCTATAGATATTACCACACCAAGTCCCAAACATACTGAACCTGCGTGCACCCAACAAGTGTTTATTGTACAATGAAATCAGAACTTGTATTTTATCCATCGGCTCATCTATTCACACACACAAAAAGGAGACAGGCACTTTATGGCAGATACCGTACACAAAGTCACAGCATTCATCACACGCGATCTCAAAGATCACCGTGAAATACTCGCCTTTCAACACCCCACAGCAGGCATCCAACTACCCGCCGGAACCGTTGAATTGAGCGAAGACATTGAAGTCGCCGTTATACGCGAAGCGCAAGAAGAAACCGGCATCCAAACCTTTCATTTACAATCACACCTTGGCGGCATAGAAAACGAATTAAATGACGGAGAATGCATCATCACAAAAACCATCCAAGCACGCCTTGAACCCAACGAAAAGTCTATGCCCTATGAACGGGCCTTTGGCAGAGGTGCCACCATCCAATTCCATGAATCAACCCAAGGCTGGTCTCACGTTTCTTATAATGAATACAACCAAGTACCCAACCCCCAATCTATCAGCTGGAGAATTGACGGATGGGTGCCCAACGAAGCGATCAGCCATGCCAAACCCCGTCATTTTTACCATCTCACCACACCCGAAGAAACACCTGAGCACTGGTCATTAAAAGCCGACGGCCATATCTACGCCCCCTTCTGGACGCCCCTCTCACCCAAACCATCGTTAACCCCACCCCAAAACGGATGGTTGGAAATCGTTTATGCCCAACTCATCCAA
>JABIFK010000391.1 GCA_018650745.1 Candidatus Latescibacterota bacterium
ATCACATCATCCCACTTTAACATGTAGATTCCCTTCAACACAAATAAGGCCATACGTGATTAATTATGCACAACAAAAACAGCATTGATTATCAGCCACTCACTTCCACACAAGATCAATCATTATGCACTTTGCTCATTAAGCTGTGCATTAATTCTTGCAACCTCATCACGCAATTGTGCAGCCTTTTCAAATTCCAGATTCTCAGCGGCTTTACCCATTTTACGCGTAAGTTCTTCAATGAGATCAAGCTTGTTCGTGCCAACCAAATACTCTTCAGAAGCCTCAGCAGCCATAGGCAAGTCTGCAGCCTTTTCATCAGCCACCATAGTGGTTTGCATAATTTCTTCTTTGGTCTTGTAAATTGTTTTGGGCGTAATGCCATGTTCTTCATTATACGCAGTTTGCACTTCACGACGTCGACGCGTCACATCCAATGTCTTCTGCATCGAATTGGTAACCTTGTCCGCATACATAATCACCAAGCCTTCGGCATTCCGTGCAGCACGTCCTGATGTTTGCATCAATGACCGTTCAGACCGCAAGAAACCCTCTTTGTCTGCGTCCAAAATGGCGACCAATGAAACTTCCGGTAAATCCAATCCTTCACGTAACAAATTCACCCCCACCAACACATCAAATTCGCCCAAGCGGAAATCGCGAATAATTTCTACGCGCTCAATCGAGTCCACATCAGAATGCATATAACGTGCCTTGATGCCCAATTCCCGCATATATTCCGAAAGGTCTTCTGCCATGCGCTTGGTCAATGTGGTCACCAAAACACGGTCGCCCTTCATCACACGCACACGCGCCTCTTCAATCAAGTCATCAACCTGCCCGCGCACCGGACGCACTTCCATGACGGGGTCTAACAACCCTGTAGGACGAATCACTTGCTCAACCACAATACCTTCACACTTTTCCAATTCATAATCTGCAGGTGTGGCAGACATAAACACAAGTTGCTTGGCTTTCTTTTCAAATTCTTCAAAGTAGAGTGGTCGGTTATCCAATGCACCAGGCAATCTAAAGCCGTGCTCAATCAACATCTCTTTACGCGACCGATCGCCATTCCACATACCACGCAACTGTGGCACCGTCATATGAGATTCATCTAAGATCACCAAAAAATCATCCGCAAAATAATCCAGCAACACATAGGGTGCTTCACCCGGTTTTCGCCCATCAATATATCGGGAATAATTCTCAATCCCTTGGCAAAAACCAATTTCACGCATCATCTCAATATCATATCGGGTGCGCGTCTCCAATCGCTGTGCTTCCAACAGTTTGCCCTGATCTTTAAACATTTCCAACTGTTTGGCCAAATCTACTTCAATCCGCTCAATCGCCTTTTCAATGCGATTGCCACTGGTAACGAAATGCTTCGCCGGGTAAATCACCACCCGATCACGCTCTGCAATCACATCGCCAGTCACTTCATGAATCTCGCTAAGCGCCTCAATTTCATCACCGAAAAATTCGATGCGGAAAGGGTGTTCCCGCTCGGGTGGAAAAATCTCAACCACATCGCCACGCACCCGAAACGTACTGCGTTCAAAGGCCACATCATTGCGCGTAAAATGGATATCCACCAGCTTGCGCAACAAAGCATCGCGATCCATCTCTGCACCCTTGTCCAGAAAAACCAAGTGCCCTTCATATTCCTCGGGGTTACCAATGCCATAAATACATGATACGCTGGCGATAATGACCACATCTTGGCGCTCCATAAGCACGCTTGTTGCACGTAATCTCAGCCGATTAATCTCATCATTCACATCTGATTCTTTTTCTATAAATGTGTCTGTAACAGGTTTGTACGCTTCTGGTTGATAATAGTCATAATAAGAAATGAAATATTCTACAGCATTATTTGGGAAAAAAGTTCGAAATTCGCCATAGAGTTGTGCGGCTAGTGTTTTGTTGTGCGAAATAATGATCGTCGGTTTTTGCACCGCTTCAATCACCTTGGACATCGTAAAAGTCTTTCCCGTTCCCGTTGCCCCCAGCAAAGTCTGATATTTCGCACCACTCTGAATGCCACTTGTCAATTCGGCAATCGCCTGTGGTTGATCTCCTGCTGGTTCATAAGGAGAAACCACCTCAAACCTTGGCATACCCACTCCTTTCATAACAAAACATAAGCACACTATTGCTCCCCAAAATCCAAAACCACATCAGACACGTCCCACCAGCCCTATTGTAATGTAGACAGACATGCATGGAAATGCAAGGGCGAAGCCCATAACTCATGTTTTCAATATACTGCTCTTAATATCCCAATAGAGATACACCACAACAACGCCACGGCCAAACAAGACCAAACACACATAAAGAAATAAAAAACAGACAGTTAACACAACCAACCCAATAGCATCTTTAATATTGGCACAGACCTTGCGTAGTAAAAAAGTGTGAGGCCAATAAATTCGACAACAACACTGCCGGGAACATGCGGAGAATTATCATGAAACAGATTATCAGATACGCTTGGATTCCTCTATTGGCAATAGGCGTCTTCGCTTGCGGTGGAAACACACCACCCGACAGCGCATCACAAGGGCAAGGCAACCCCGTTGGCACATCCGTGCCAAGCGGTGACAATACACAAGCCACAGCCCCCGTAGAACGCGCAGCTACAAGTGGGGGTAATTTTCTCTCTAGCTTTCCAACAGACCGCATTTTATCTGGCGGTGTACCCAAAGATGGCATACCAGCACTAACCGATCCTCAATTTGTCGATCTCACATCGAGTGATGCCAATTATGTCCTCGAAGATGATCTCATTTTAGGCGTGGTCATCAATGGAGAGGCCAAAGCTTATCCTCACAACATGGGCTGGTGGCATGAAATCGTCAACGACGTGGTGGGTGGCCAACCGATAGTGGTCAGCTTTTGTCCTTTAACGGGTACTGGACTTGTTTTTAATGGTCAAGGAGATGATGGCAACCGCATTACCTGTGGTGTCTCGGGTCTTCTATTTAATAACAACCTCATCATGTATGACCGCAGAGACAATGCCACACTCTATCCTCAAATGATCCACACGTCCATAGACGGCTCCATTGGCAGCGAACTCGAACTCATGCCGGTCATTGAAACCACCTGGCGATTTTGGAAACAACTCTACCCAAATTCAAAAGTTGTCAGCGTTCGGGCGGGAACCTATTCATCTGGCCGATACACCCAGTACCCATATGGTTCATATCGCGATTTTACACAAGGACCAAACTTCGCGTCATTCCCTGCCCTAGAAGCCAATCCAACCGCCCAGCTCTTTCCGCCCAAAACAATCACACTCGGTATTCGTTTCGGCGAAAAGGCCAAAGCCTATCCCTTTCCCATTATGGGCGAAGAAGCTGTCATTAATGATACATTCGAAGGCACAGACTTGGTTGTTGTATTTTACGAACAAGAACAATATGCCGTGCCGTTCTCTCGCGAATTCAATGACCAAATACTCACGTTTGAAAAGGTTGCCTCAACAGATCAGGCCTATCCTTTTTTGATGCGCGATAACGAAACGGGCACGGTCTGGAATCTCAAAGGAGAGGCGCTTTCTGGAACCTTTCAGGGGCGCACGCTGACACCCATAGCATCACACAACGGTTTTTGGTTTGCCTGGGCAACATTTTGGCAAAACACAGGCATCTATTGATATTTCCTGCCTTGG
>JABIFK010000519.1 GCA_018650745.1 Candidatus Latescibacterota bacterium
ACCTTCACGTACCCGTTGTGTGTGACATGAACCCAGATGCCGCGCAACGTGCGTATGACCATGCGGGACTTGACTCAGACAACACTGTCATTTGTGAAACCACACAACAAGCCGCCGATGCAATGGAAAGCGGCAAGCCCGTCATCCTCACCGACGCCATGGCCATGATGGACTTGCCACTCGATGTGATTGTCGAATCCACAGGCGTGCCAGCAGCCGGGGCCAAACATGCTCTAGAGGCCATCAAACACGGCAAGCATGTTGCCATGGTCTCCAAAGAAACCGATATCATTGTTGGCCCCATTCTCAAATACAAAGCCGATCAAGCGGGTCTTGTTTACACAGCTGTAGATGGCGACCAACACGGATTGCTCATGTCCTTAGTACAATGGGCACGCAGTTTGGGGTTGGAAGTACTGTCAGGTGGTAAATCTCTCGAATTTGACCACGTCTACGATCCCGATACAAACGCCATTGCGTGGTCTAAAGGCAACATACAAATACCCAACGAGCATCGCGATATCTTTAATCCTAAAAAACCAGAAAATGCATCGGAGTATGTTTCTGCGCGCAGAGAAGTGTTGGGTGAACTTGGCGCGATTGCAGGATATGACATCACCGAAATGGCCATCGCAGCAAATGCGACGGGGCTTCAACCAGACGTAGACACATTACACTATCCCGTTGTCAGCATTCCCGAAATCCCTCAAGTACTCGCCCCCAAAGAAGACGGTGGCATTTTATCAAAACGCGGTGTAATCGATTGTGTATCTTGTCTGCGTCGCCCTTATGAAGCGGGCATGGGGGGGGGTGTTTTTATTGTCGTTTCTTGCGAGAATGACTATTCACGTTACATCCTCACCAGCAAAGGACTCATTCCCAATAAAAAAGAAACAACAGCGCTCATCTACCGTCCTTACCATCTCTGTGGTGTAGAAACGCCCATTACAGCACTTGTGGCAGGCCTCTTAAATATGCCAACCGGCGCAACAAATTATCTCCCAAGTTATGACGTGGTCGCCCGCGCCAAAGAAACGCTCAAATCAGGTGATGAAATTGGCAATGACCACAGCAAAAATATCGAATATCTCATGCGTCCAGCAAGTACCCTTGCCCCCAACAATCCCATCCCATTCCATTTGGCAAGTGGCAATGCCCTTACAACCGATGTCCCCGAAGGTGAAATCATCACAGTCAGTGCCATCACCGCTCCATCAGACACCACACTTTGGGACTTGAGAAGAAAACAAGACGCACACTTTTTGAGCAAATAGCTTGTAAACAAAGCAACAAACTGATAAATTCCCATTGAACGTATTCAATGGGAATTTGTTTTGTTGGAGATTTTTATGCCACTTGGAACCAGCGTTGCAATACTCAAAGACAACAAAATATTGCTCACCAAACGCGAAGATTTTGAAGTTTGGTGTGTGCCTGGCGGCGGTGTCGATCAAGGCGAATCCATACCGCAAGCGGCCATACGCGAAGCAAAAGAAGAAACCGGTCTCACCATTCGACTGACGCACATGGTGGGCCTCTATGGACGCTCAAAAGGCAATCAAGCCATTCACAACATTCTCTTTGCAGCAGAACCCATTTCTGGAGACCTCAAACCTCAGGTAGATGAGGTTATCGATATGGGCTACTTTACACTTAAAGAAGCTCTGACGCTCAATCTCTTTGCCGATCATGCACAACGCATTGCCGATGCCTTAAATGGTATTGGCGGTGGCAGTGCGTGGTGGCACGATGCCCCTTGGCCATTTGAAGAGACCATCCAAACACGCAAAGACCTCTACGACTTACGCGACCAATCTCCCCTCTCTCGCCCAGAATTCTATCTTAAAAATTTGGGCCAAATGAAACCCGACGAAGGCCACCTTGAAGTTCCTCCCACAAAAAAAGACGATCAATAAGACCGTCCTTTTCCAACCGCTCAGAAGAATATAACACATCATATTTCAGAATACATCATCCCTTCTTCGCGCTTAGGTTCAGCAATATAATTTTGCAGTAGGTGATCCTCGAAAGACGGTGACCATTTAAAGGTCAAGACGAACATGCAATCAGAAATCCAAACGCAAGACATGTGCCAGGATCATTTAGAATTGGCTACCCAAGGATACAAGGGTAACATTTAAACAACAACTTAACCTAAACAAATCTAATTTATATGTTCGGATATACAATTTAGGGCTTTCAATAAGGTCAAATAACCCGTATCATGCGTAACCTCAAAGCAGCCCACATATTAGGAAATTATTATGGCCGATATTTTGATCATTGATGACGAAGAAATCGTGCGGCGTTCTATACGCAGCATATTAGAACCAGAAGGCCATGTCATTAGAGAAGCCGCAACAGGAGAAGAAGGAATATCTACAACGTACAAACAGACACCAGACCTGATCATCACTGATATTTTTATGCCAGACAAAGATGGTTTGGAAGTCATACAAGAGTTGCGACAAAAAGCCCCATCTCTTAAAATATTGGCCATTACAGGAGGCGGTGTAAATCATTCATTTAACCTCTTACCCCAAGCCAAAGTATTTGGGGCACGAGCGACATTACAAAAACCCTTCTTACGTGAAGAACTCATTGCAGCCGTAGACCAAGCACTGAACGCTTAGACCAAAGACAAAAATAAAAAAACCGGTTGAATCATTTGGATTCAACCGGTTTTCTATTTATATGTCCAAAACAGTAATGCTATGCACCGTTGAAAATACGCTTAGATGCGAGACACGCCCTTATCACCATTGCGTAATCAGTAAAGGGTCAAAAATTAAAAAGACGACCCCTTATTTTATACCCAAAACATCATGCATATCATACATCCCCGCATCTGCTTGAACAGCAAACCTGACAGCGCGAACCACCCCAGCCGCAAACGTATCACGGCTTTGGGCTCGGTGTACTAATTGCACCGTTTCACCAATGCCACCAAACATCACTGTATGTTCACCAACAATATCACCCGCACGCACGGCATGCACACCAATCTCTTCACGGGTGCGCGCGCCTGTATCACCATGGCGACCATAAACGCCTACTTCTTGCAAATTGCGATCCAAACCACGTGCAGCAGCTTCTGCCAAGGCCAAAGCAGTGCCCGAAGGCGCATCGGTTTTAAACCGGTGATGTGCTTCAACAATCTCGGCATCATAATCGCCACCCAAAATACGAGCGGCCTCTTCTACCAACTTAACCAATGCCGTAACACCCACACTAAAATTGGGTGCAAAAACACAAGCCACATCTTTGAGAGCAGCAGTCATTGTTTCCAATTGCTCAGGTGAAATACCCGTTGAGCCAATTACCATAGGCACACCCGCAGCACCCGCAACTTTGGCTGCTTCAATAGTACCATCGGGTGGCGCCGTAAAAGCCACAACAACATCGACACTCTTAATGACCGTTTCCAAATCTTCTACAATATGAACGCCCAACTTTTCATGGCCAATAATCTCACCAACATCTTTACCAATAACAGGACTACCCACATACTCTACCCCACCACTCACATCTAAGTCATCTGCTTCAAGCGCAAGATGTGAAATACGCATCCCCATACGTCCCGCAATACCACAAATAGCAACCCGTGTCATAAGCACTCCAAAAGTGAAAGGACCGAAAAATACTTTTTTCGGTCCTAATAAATTTTAAACGTTTTTAACACCTCAATATGCAAGACCTTCTAACACAGAAGCATCTTGCAACCGTTGGTCAATATCTACACCAAAAAAGGAAGCAATCGGAGCAAAAATTTCAGGATTATTGGCTTGCACTTGGCGCGCGTTGTCCAGCACAATCTCTAAACCTGCTTGATTCATTTTGCCCATTGGTTGCCGACACGGCCCCGATGGCATACCCAAAATATTCATCAACGCCTTCACCGGTACAGGATTGCGTGATTTCACTTCGG
>JABIFK010000161.1 GCA_018650745.1 Candidatus Latescibacterota bacterium
CCTGTGGCACGGGCCACATCGGCGCCTTTTATGCCCACCACAACAACCTGATTGGGACTTATCAAACCTTTCCGAATCGCTTCTGCCACACGCAGGGCAGACGGTCGCCCCCAAATCTCGTGCAACATCTTAGACGTTTCAGAGCGAATGCGCTTACCATGTCCGGCGGCCAACACGATGCCAATGCGTTTTATATCGGGATCAATTTCGGAATTCAGTTGGTTGAGCAGTTCTTGAACTTGACAAGGGTCTTTTGCCATACATGTGTCCTCTATATAAAACAGAACAGACAAAACAGGCGAGAACCTGCTTTGTCTGTTCTGAAGAAATATTTTCACCCGTTCAAAATATCTTACGAATCTAACATCGCCACCATACGGCGCAAATTATCATGCCCCATTTGGATGCCCGTCAACACATCTTCAATACCTTCATATTCGATAGACAACACGCCAGAAAAGCCATCGCGATTCATAATTTTCAAACAATGCAAAACATCCACATTGCCATGTCCAATAATCGCACCACGCAAATAATTTCCGGCACGCGATTCAAACCAGCCTTTGCCCGGTGCCACACCCGCCCCAGATTTAATATGGAAATCTTTGGCGTGGCAATGAAAAGCATACGGCATCAAACGCCCAACGGCTGTTGCAGGATCATCATCGGCACACACAAAATTGCCCATATCAATGAGCACCCCAAAGTTGGGATGGTCAACGGCTGTTACCAACTGCTCAACACGCATACTCTCCTGACAGAACCGACCATGGTTTTCGACCATCGTCTTAATGCCTTTTTCTGCAGCATATTCTGTCACACTTCGGCACCCTTCAGCCAACCGAGGCAGCGCAGCCTCAAAACTTTTGGGGCCAACACGATCATCTGGCCAGCCACTGGAAGCATCGTGACGCATGCCCGGCACACCCAAAATCTCAGCAATATCTACTTCGGCTTTCACTTTGTCAATCTCGGCCTGTAAGTCGCCATTGGACCCCTTTAAAAAATCAGCGCCAATGGTGTAATTCACAATATCAATGCCCACACGGTCGGCTTCTTCGCGCAATTCTTTGGCATAGTCGGGCAAATTCTTACCTTCAGGTACAGAAATGACAGAAAATTCAATCACGTCAAAACCAATCTCCTTGGTCTTTTCAATAATCGCAATCTGTTCCAATTCACCTGACCGCACCAACCGACTAAAACTATACGAGCTCACACCGATTTTCATAACATCCGCCTTTTTGAGTTGTTCTTGATTTTAATAACGAAACTCTACCTTTTAACATACCTGAATGTATGCAATGATCTTAAAAATGTCCAAAAATTCTAATCATCCAGAAACACGCGCGGGCAAGTCGGGCACATATTGATATTCGGGTTCTGACTTCTGTCGCTTTAAAATGCCAATAATATCTTTCCACGCAGCCCAAAGCCCCTTATCGCAATGCGGCAAATCTTGTTTGATCTCACGATGTAACCTGCCCAAATTGTAACACGGAATGGCGGCATACATATGGTGTTCAATATGATAGTTCATATGCCAATATAAAAACTGCACAAATGGATTCAAAAGAACGGTTCGGCAACAGCACCTAAAGTCGGGTACATCATCTTGCAAACCCACGTGTTGTGTATTATTGCACAAATATCGTAGCCATCCACCATAAAATTGCCCAAATGTCACCAACACAGGCAATTGCCACCACTCAAAATAAATGGATATACCCACGATAATGGCATGCCCCACCAACAAAAAACGTGCCCCATTTACCAACTCACGATATTTCTCATCCTCTAAATCAGGAAAAAGGTGATGTTCCCATCTCCCATTTAACCTGCCCATTGCAATGCGAATCGTTGTTTTTAGCGTATCCCAAAAGCGCCAAACATCCACAAATCCAAACTTCATAAATCCCTTAAGTGTTAAGGGTACTGGCAGCACCACTTCCAAATCGTTGGGCGCGTGTAGCGTAAATTTATGATGTTGGGCATGACTGCTCCAAAACATCATAGGATTGCGCCAACCCGAAAAGCAAAATAAACGCGCAAAAAATACATTCAAAGCCCGCGTTTTAAAAACCGTATTGTGCAGAAGTTCGTGCGTACCATTGAGCAAAAAAGCATAAAAAGTTCCATACACAAATAAAAGAGGCACCCAAACCCACCAAGCAAACTGTTCTGTGGCATACCACACCAAAGCCCCCATCGCAGCCACCAAAGCCAAGTGCCCACCCGCTTGTAAAAAACCTTTCCAATCACTCCGCCGGTTCAACGCTTGCATCGTCTCACGTGACACCGGTGAGCGATACCATCCAACAGACTTTATTAAATCATCATCCGCCATACTGACCTTATCCTCCATCATCAAAACAACCGCTTACCCAACTTGATTTTGTGGCATCACCACCAAATCACGAATGGCCACATGTTCAGGTTGCGACAACATAAAAACAACAGCATTTGCCACATCTTCCGAACGTAAAAAGGCATGCGCAGCAATCTGTTTACCCACTTCTTCGGGTTCCGTAATTCCCCACAATTCATTGGCCACTTTGCCCGGTGCAATCGCCCCTACTCGTAGACCATCTGCTGCAACCTGATTGCGCAACGTATGGGTAAACACCTGTATGGCATGTTTTGATGCACCATAAATCGGTTCGTTTCTTCCTTCAACAATACCCGAAATAGAACTCGTAACCACAATATCGCCACTTTTTTGTGCTATCATATGTGGCAACACGGCATGCGCACATCGCATCACCCCGTTAATATTAATATCCAACATATTTGCCCACGCTTCTGGATCCCCTTCGGCAACTTGCCCAGTCAAATAAATACCCGCATTGGCAAAAAGAATATCCACACGGCCGAAGGCATCCATACATTGCGCGACCAACTGCGTGACATCAGACCCCTTGGTCACATCGGTCGGCACAGCAAGTGCCTGATCACCCAATTCATCTGCCAATGCGTTCAACTTATCAACCGAGCGCGCGGCCAGAACCACCCGACAGCCTTGACCGGCCAAAGCACGCGCAGTGGCAGCACCAATTCCCGAGCTGGCACCTGTAACAATTGCGACCTTCCCTGAAAGCGATTGCACAACACATCTCCCTTAAATGAAATGTTCCACACAGAAACGCACGTTATCCCTTCTCAACAATATCCCCAACCGTCACAACGCCAGCTTGAACAATTTGGCCAAAAACACCTCTTAAGCGCAGTGCACTGCCAATATCAGAATTAAAAAAATTTAACGCCTCAACACCATATCGTTCGCGAAAAAGCTTGCACCCCGTATGTGGGACAGATGAAATCTTAATCGCAGCGGGCCCCACTTTAAGCAAATCGCCAGGAGCCAAATTATCCTCACGAATATCAAAGTCGACAAAAAGTTGATCGCCAGCCAAAATCCAACGATCCTTTGACCCCGCAACAATATCAACCGCACGGGAATTCATGATGGCCACTTGAACCACGGGATCGGACGTATTGTCTTCAAGCTTCTTCCAACAATTTTGCACCCAAAAATCGCCCTCAACACCCAATTCAGGAGATAACAAACACGTCTCTAGTTCTTTCCGTTCATTCACTTCTGGTCGAATACACAAAGCTTTTAAAACACCGCTGTTCGATGGGGACTCTTTCACCCAATCCAATCGCTCCTCAATTTGCGCGGCTGTCACAGGCATTTTTACGCTCCTCCATTAAATTATGTATGTCTCATACATTAAATTATGTATGTCTCATACATTCAGACTTCACAGACATGACAATCAACGCTATATTGCGTCAACACCTTACCATTCATAACCAGAACAAAGGAACCATCATGCAACACACGTACCTTTTTGCAGACGACCATCACATCTTATACCGTTCGGGCACCCAACGCATCATGACCTCACCCAAACGCCACAGCAGCAATCCCTTAATATTGCCAGACAAACCTTGGGAAGTTGCCATTGGTTGGACCAGCATTTATCACAACCCAGAAACAGGTAAATACCAACTGTGGTATCAATCCTACTGTGGAAAATCAGTGCAAGACAAACGATACGGGTGTGTGGTCTGTTATGCCGAATCAGATGACGGCATCCACTTTGTCAAACCTGACCTCGATCTCTTCTCATTTGAAAATATCGAACAGACCAACATCGTTCTCATTGGCAGTGGTGGTCATTCGTTTCGGTACTGTAATTCTGTCTTGGTAGACGACCGCCATCCAGATCCCAACTGCCGTTATAAAATGACCTACTTCGATTGGGCACAAACGGATGAGGGTGAATTTCCAGGCCTGCATGTTGCATTTTCGCCCGATGGTACCCATTGGAACAAATACCCTGAGGCCCCGTTGTTAAAAATCGCTTACGGCCAAGGCAAACGAGACCTGCCCTTAACCACCGACACGGACAGACCTTGGGCCGTCTCACTCTCAATGAGCGATGCCTCAGACGTCTTCTTCGATCCCACCCGTCAAGTCTACGCGTGGTATGGCAAAATGTGGATTGACGGCCCTGATGGGCGCATGGGGTGGAAACACGCAATGGGACGCACCGAAAGCACCGATTTCATCAACTGGACCACACCCCAACTTGTTTGCGCACCCGACGATAACGATTTGCCCCACGTCGAATTTCACACCACACCCGTCTTTTACCACCAAGGACTTTATCTTTGTCTCAACCAGCTCCTCAATCGCGCCGAAGATGGCGGTGTGATCAACATAGAACTCATGCTCAGTCGCGATGGCCTAAATTGGAACCGCCCCTTCCGAAACACATTTTTCTTAGCACGCGGTGACAGCGGCAACTTTGACAGCGGTTCCATCTTCACCAATGCCACGCCCGTGATCCTCGAGCATGAAATACGCTTCTACTACGGTGCATATTCTTCGGGGGCCACAGGTGCCAACAACGACGAACAAAAAAGTGGTGTTGGTTTGGCCACGCTCCCCAAAGATCGTTTTGCTTGTATTGCCCCGTTGCCAAAGTCCGATTTACCAACCCAGCAAGAGCCACTTGAAAACATCGGCCAGATCACACTCAAACCAACACAGATCAATCAATATAAACAGATCACGCTTAACGCTGATGCCACAAATGGAACACTTTATACCGAACTGCTCAGCGAATCAGGACAACGCGTTCCGGGTTATACCAAGGAAGATTCAGTCCCCATCCAGGGTGATGCATTTGACCACACCATCGCTTGGAAAAATCACACCCTACAAGATTTGGATGACCGTGCATATATGATGCGGATACATTTGGATAATGCCGTTGTGTATGCCATGAATTTTTCCACCTAATTCGCCCAATCACTGGACCGTCATCACACATCGGAATCCAAAATCGCTAAACTGTTTATCGGGTGCCAAACTGCTGCGTGCAGCACATCGTGTATACCGAACATTGTGCCGCCAAGAGCCACCCCGTGCCACGCGACGTTCCCCAAATTCTGGCCCTTGTGGATTGTGTTCTGGAGAGATCGCATAATAAGAGGGGTCATAGTAGTCGGCACACCACTCATGAACACCACCAGACATATCGTATAAACCATATCCATTGGGTTCATATAAACCCACAGCATCAAGCGACGTATCACGCCCACCGTGGTGATCTGTTGGCAAATCATCTCCCCAAGGATAAGCCAGCCCCTCAAGGCCACCGCGTGAAGCTTTTTCGCGTTCGGCTTCTGTTGGCAACCGATATACTTCTCCCGTCACTTCTGACAACCAATCACAATAGGCCACGGCATCAAACCAGCGAACAGCAACCACGGGTTGATTGGGATGTTGTAATTTTGAATCATTCCAATGAAGCGGCAACACGTGGTTTGTGGCCGTCAAAAACGCGTCATAGTCACGATAGGTGACTACATGCTTGGCAATGGCAAACGCACCTACCCAAACGCGATGAACAGGCATTTCGTTCTCGCCACCCGTATCACATCCCATCAGAAAATCGCCTTCGAGTATTGTCACCATTTCTGGGTGTATAATAGACATGTGTTCCTTTTCTAATCTGGCCCTCATCCAACCTCGCTTCACCCGGCCACCATCTCCCACACGTGGGAGATGGAAAGGCATTTTTCGATAAATTCAATCGACTTGTTTCATTACAAAACCAGTTACACTTGAGGATGTATCGGCTCTGTTGTTTGCTCATACGCATGCCCCACTTGGCACAGCAAAGGTTCCGATAAATGCTTGCCAACAAATTGAATGCTTAAAGGCAAATCTTCGCTATTGAGGCCGCAGGGCACAGACAATGTGGGTGCGCCGTTAAAGTCAAACGGAACTGTAAACCGTTGAAACTTAGGTGCTCGAAATTCTGGTAGAGGGCCATATAATATTTCGGGCGTCACAGGATGTGCAGGCGCTGACATGGATGGGCAAACCAAAACATCTATATCCTGAAATACGCGTTTCAAATGCCCAACACATTCTGCACGCATTGCATTTGCCTTGGCGTATTCCGCCCCAGAAACACCTGCACCTTTATCGAGCCATCCCAAAAACCAAGGTCCATAATCCTCTCGCCGCGAAGGATATGTCGATTCATGTGCAAACACAGCTTCAGCCGAGCAGAGCGTCGGCCAAACCACCGAGTATGGGTCCATATCGGGCACTTGAACATCAATGATCTCAGCGCCCAATGCTTCCAATTTTTCCACACTTCCAACCACGGCCTTCGCAAGCTCTTCATCAATATCATGAGTTGCATAGTGCGCATCGAAACCTATTCGAATACCTTTCACACCCCGTTCAATGTCCTCAAGCATATTGGGCACGCCATCAGACAAAGACGTCGGATCATTCACATCCATCCCGGCAATGGCCTCAAGCATAATTCCTGCATCGGCCACACTGCGCGTCAGGGGCCCTACATGATCCAACGACTCTGCCAAAGGCAACACACCATATCGGCTTACACGCCCCCATGTGGGTTTAAACCCCACCGTACCACACGCTGCCGCCGGAAATCGAATCGACCCACCCGTATCACTGCCCAAAGACCCAAAACACAAACCTGCCGCAGTCGCCACACCAGACCCACTCGAAGACGCGCCCGCCCATCGCTCAGAATGCCACGGATTCACAGGCACATCAAACTTGGGATTGTACCCCCCCATTGCCCCTTCAGTCATATTCAGCTTACCCAACAACACAGCACCAGCGGCCTTAAGCTTGGCAACCACTGTCCCATCAAAACTTGGCACATGGTCGACCAGAGCCTGAGACCCGCCCATTGTGCGCACGCCTTTGGTAAAGCATAAATCTTTCACTGCCACAGGTATCCCGTGCAGGGCTCCCCGATACTTTCCCAATGCTATTTCAGCTTCGGCCGCTTTGGCCGCTTCCATTGCTTCATCGACCATAACAGTCGTATAACTCTTAAATCGGCCATCCAATTCTTCAATTCGCGCCAGCAACTCCTGGGTCACTTCAACAGGAGAAATCTTCTTCTCTCGGATCAACTCAGCAACTTCGGTTATCGTTTGAAAATAAAGTGGGGGCATTATAAACTCCTAAAAAATAAAATCGCAAAAAGCGTGATGCTGAACGCAAACAGAGAGGGCGAAGAATAAAGTTTTTTTGACGCTCTGTGCCCAGCCCTTCGCGCCATGCCCTCAGTATAAATCTTTAAATCTTCTTGCTCAAGCACTATATTATAACCTCGGTTTGAATATACTTAAAAATTCCACTCCCTTGAGGTTCAGATGCCCCATTCCGATCCGCTATTTGAAAAAGCAACCCTGGCCATTCAAGACGCCATTCCCCAAGCAGAAAAAGACCCCTTCCGTCCCGTTTTCCACTTTCGGCCCCCTGCCCGCTGGATGAACGACCCCAACGGTACCATGTTTCACAACGGCTATTATCACGTCTTTTATCAACTCCACCCATTTGGTGACACACACGGCCCCATGTATTGGGGTCACACACGCAGCAAAGATCTTGCTCATTGGGAACACCTGCCCATTGGCCTCTGTCCGTCACACGACCGTGGTGAAACAGACTGTTATTCGGGTTGTGCCTGGAAAACAGAAGATGGCACCCCCATTCTCATTTATACCAAAGTAGACAAAAGCACAAAACCCCATCCAGACTTTGAGCAATGGGCGGCAGTGCCCCAAGATGAAGACCTCATTCATTGGGAAAAATATGCCAATAATCCCATCATGGAAAAACAACCCGAGTTTGGTGCCAGTTGGCGTGACCCGTTTGTATTTGAAGAAAACGGGCGTACATTTGCAGTCGTTGGCGCGTGCGAGGTTGGCACCCCCCTCTACGAAGCCACAAATGCGGATCTCACCCAATGGCAATATCTCGATCTCATGTGCGACATCAGCACCGAATGCCCCAACTTTTTCAAAATCAACGAAAAGTACATCCTGCTCTCGTCACCTTATCGGCCCGTAGAATATCATATTGGCGACTTTGATGCCAATGCACCATCGTTCACAATCCAAAACGAAGGTGTTCTCGACCAAGGTGAAGTAAACGAAAAAGGCAGAATGAAAAATGGATTTTATGCCAGCAACATCTGCTTTACTGAGCGCAGGCAATGCATC
>JABIFK010000172.1 GCA_018650745.1 Candidatus Latescibacterota bacterium
CCGCCAATAAGAGGCGCAGCAGTATCACACGTTTCATTACACAAAATCTCAGGTTCGCGATCTAATCGAAAACCAGGACCCACAATTTGATTCAAATACCATACCAATTGGGGTTGAATCAACAAGTCTCGAAAAGGATCACGGTGCTCCGGTTCCCAGCCCAACATACCTTCCAATTCTCCCGCAGCCCCAATAGCGCCCTTCAAACGTTTCACTTCGGCTTTGGTCAACACATTAGAAACATGTAAACAGCCCGATATATCAAATGCGTAATTCTCTTCATTTGTCATTTCTGCGCGGTCCATAAAAATCTCCTTATTTGTGTGGGAACCAAACCGCATATAAATTGAAAACCATAATCATCCTTAAACCCGTGGGGTTGAAGCCCAACGCTGTAAAAGCACCAAGCCCAGCAAGCGGGCTCCCACCACACACCCCAGAACCATTCTCTCCACCGCTGGAATCTCACACGCCCCTTTCATATAAACCCGTTTTTTTTCAAACACAAGCACAAACGACACACCCCCGCAACCGCTTGACGTGCCAAATGCCCTGACGTACATTGCCCTCCAAGAATACACCGACCGGAGCCTTTTTAACCTTAAATCCAAAGACATATCCATGACCATACACGACCTCGACACACCCGCTCTGACCATCGATCTGGATATTCTCGAAAAAAACATTCGGGAAACCCAAGAAGATTGCAACACGCACAACATTCACCTTCGCGTACACACCAAAACACACAAAATTCCCGAAATTGCCCATATGCAGCTTCAAGCAGGAGCCATTGGGATCGTGTGTCAAAAAGTGGGGGAAGCCGAAGCCATGGTTGCCGGTGGCATCTCCGACATCCTTATTCCATACAATATTGTCGGGCCACTCAAGGTCAAGCGCCTCACCGAATTGTGTAAACGCGCGAAGATGACAGTCGCCGTCGACTCAGAAATCACAGCAAAAGGCCTCTCGGATGGTGCAAAAGAAAATGGCGTTACCATCAACATGCTCGTTGAATGCGACAGTGGTGGCGGTCGATGTGGCGTACAATCACCCGAAGCGGCTTTGGAACTGGCACAAAAGATCATTGGATTACCTGGCCTACAGTTTGAGGGCATTATGACCTTTCCCAGCAACGAAAGAGCCAAACCCTTTTTAGATCAAACGCGTAAGTTGTTCGCGCAAGCCAATGTACCATTGCATACCATCAGCGGTGGCGGTACGGGCACAGCCGAAGTATCCAAAACCATTGGCTGCACAGAAACCCGCATCGGCTCTTATGTCTTTGAAGGTTTAACCCGTATCAGCCATGAGAAAAACCCACCCAACCCCATTACTTGCGCAGAGCGAATGATCACCACCATAGTGAGTACCCCTACATCAGATCGGGTCATTATCGACGGTGGCCAAAAGGCGTTCACCAGTTATGCACCTACGCCTTATGGTTATATTATGGAATACCCCAAGGCCAAAATCTATGCGATGTCTGTTGAGCACGGTCTTGTGAATGTTTCAGAATGCGATCACACATTCACCGTAGGCGACCGCCTCTCTGTTATTCCACTTCACCAAGGCATGACCACCAACTTGCACGACGAAGTCTACGCCGTTCGCAATGACCAAGTTGAACACGTTTGGAAAGTTGCTGGACGTGGTAAAGTTCGCTAATCACACATTCTAAAACCTGTATCGCCCACACCACATCAACGAAAGATCCACATGTCAGAACAACCTCAGCAACCCCATGTTTCCAGACGCAAAGCCATTGCAGGAATTGGCCTAAGCGGTGCCGCACTTGCCCAATATGCCACAACAGCCCTGGCCCAGGAGAACACAATGAATGAAGAGAACATCACAGTAACACGCTATGCGACCACTCACGCGCTCAAATCACAAACCACACACAAAGAAGGCGAGTGGGTTGAAACCATAGGCTTTCACATACCCGGAGACGGTGGCGCGGCCTTATACCACATTGAAAAGCACAACAAAGAAACACAGCCTAATGGCGCAGACCGCGTTGATCTGGGCAATAACTGGGTCGCCATCTTGCACGAAAGCAAAGCCGTAAATTACAAAATGTTTGGCGCGATAGGTGATGGCGAGAACAACGACGGTGTACAAATCAAGCTGGCCCACGAATATGCCAACACACACCATGTGCCAGTGGTCAACTTAAGTGGTGAATATTGGATTCAGGATACGCACAACATTCCCATTCTTACCAACGTGTCTTGGGGCCAAACAACCCTTCACATCAACGAAAAGTTCAACAGCAAAAGACAACCTCGATTTGTCGTTCAAAATGACAATCCAAAGAAAGACCTCTCACAAGACCAAGCCCTAAAATCGGCTCTGTTGGAAAAATTAAAACCTGGCGTACAGCTCATTCCCGAATTGGCAGCATATGCAGGTCATCTCTTCACGGTTGAAGACGAAGGCGATCGCATTGGCATCCGTGCGGGTAATTATTCCAAGAGAGGTTGGGCACGTGAAGAACTGTTCTATGTTGAGGAAGAAGGGCGCATCATTGGTGACATTGCTTGGGAATTTAAAAACCTAACAGAAATCACGGCCACCCCCTGCAATGACAACTACCTCATTATTGAAGGCGGCGGATTTTACTTTTCGGGCGATAGTGGAAATGAAGATTCCAAGGGTTATCATCACCATGGATTTTCAGTACAACGCAGCCGCACCATTATCCGCGAACAATGGATGGGGTTGGAAAAAGGCAACAGAGACATCTCAATGGAGCCCCGACGCGGCTTTTACTCATTCAGTGGTGTCTATGACACGGCCTTAGAAAACATTCGTGCCATGCCGTGGGAGAAAAACCGAACAGACAAAGACAAAGTGCTCGCTGCAGGGACCTATGGCATTGGTGGAGCACGTATGCTCAACTGCGCCTTTCGCAACCTCACGGCAGAAGGCGGTTGGGTTGCTTGGGGGGTGTTTGGCACCAATTTGAACAAAAACTTCCGCGTGGACAATTGCCGCCTCAATCGCATCGATGTACACTTCCACTGTTGGAATCTCCACATCAGCAATTGCACGATAGGGTTTAAGGGCATCGCACTCACTGGGGGTGGTAATTTACTCATTGAAAATACCACACGAGAAGGCAACAACTTTGTCAATTTCCGACGCGACTACGGTGCCAAATGGGATGGCAACATTCACATTCGTGGTTGTAGACTCAAACCCAGTGGCAAGGGACGGGTTTCGGTGCTCTCCTACCGACCGTCAGACTTCGAATATCAATATCCCATCGGTTTTGGCAAAACAATCAAAGTTGAAGATTTGGTGATCGATTACAGTGCCGCACCAGATTCCACTGCGTCTTGCTGGATCATGAACAATGTTTCTTTTTCAAAAACAGAAAACAATGACCGACTCTTCTTTCCAACCCACATAGAATTTCGCAACATCACAGTACAAGGGCGCGAACTGGGTGTGCGATTATTGCGCCTACCCAGCCCACATCACTATGACCTACGCAGCAACGGGGTTTACGATGGCAATCAACTCCATGAAAACTGCACCATGGTTTTTGACAATGTCCAACTTGAAAAATTGCCACCAGCAGACCTCACCGACGAAGAAGATGATCCCATGCATTTGGTCATTGGTGATGACAATGAACAAGACTACGCCGATGCATTGGCACTCTATCCCAAGATTCGCTTTTCCGACTGCAACAACGTCACCGTATACTTGGGACATTGCATTGCCAGCACCACTTTTGAGCGATGCACCATTAACACCGTGCAGGCCCCCAACCTACGCGGGGCATTAAATTTCACAGATTGCCATTTTGCACCCAACATAGAAACACTGCCCGAAAGCATCAACGAAGTACAAAGCACCTTGGGCACGCGTTTTACCAATTGCACGGTTCATTCCCCCATCATCAATGGCAAATCAGAGCCCGACAAAGTAAACCAAATAGGCTTCGTTGAGATCAACAAATCAGTCAAACATTATCACCTCAATACAGCACTTGGAAATGACGTTCTAAACCATCTCAAAGAGACTGGACGCTCTCTTACCCCAGATTTCATTGCCAAACTCAAATCTCACCATGAATTAGAAGGTTAATCCACTCTTAGGAGTCTATTGCCATGAGAGAAGTCCGCTGGGAGCGCATGTTTCCTGATGAACTCGAAGCCGCATTTAAAACCTGCCCCGTTGCATATTTCCCCTATGGGTTGTGTGAACCCCATGGTCCACAAAACACCGTAGGGCTGGACGCACTCAAAGCCCATGCCATTGCCTGCCGAACCGCGCACAAACACGGTGGTATCGTTGCTCCCCCCGATTATTGGCACATTCACGAAATGGGTGGCTACGCACTTTGGTCCGAACGTTCCGTAGGTCAACCCGAGCGCTCTTGGCTTACGTGTATGCCGCCCTGGCAACATTTCAAAAACATTTGTTATCATGTTCGTCAAGTAGACACGCTCGGTTTTGAAGCAGCCATTTTGCTCACTGGCCATTACGGCCCCAACTGGCAAGACCTCAAAACCCTCTGTGATCTCATTCAACCTCACGTAGGCACGCGCCTTTATAGCCTGCCCGACTTTGAAGCCAATGAACCCGGCTTTAACAACGACAACAAAAGCGGTGGTGATCATGCAGGCTGCGTAGAAACCTCTCTCCTTTGGGCAGTAGAGCCCGACTGTGTCGATATGTCTCGTGTGCCACCAGAAGACGAACCCGGCCCTCATTTTGCAATGGGCCAAACGGTGCGCAAATCCAATCGCCAAACAGGCGAGCGCATGGTCAACGACGAAGTCGCATGGTTGGGCAACAAAGCCCAAGAATTGCGTAACACTTATCAAGCAGAAAAACCCACTCAAAAGCTTCGCACATTCGACCAAGTAGAACACCTTTGGGAAACCGTTGTTCGCCCCGAGATCAAAAAGTTTCGAACCATGCAAAACAGCTGGACGGATGATGCCCCTGCCCTCTCTGAAGATTCGGTTTGGTACGCCAATTGGCAAGTGCCCGACCGCAGCTGATGTCACATCTCTTAATTCTGATATCTAAAGAGAGTACAATCGAATACCAGCAATTCACCCTATTAGAAAAGAGTCAGCAGAATGAAAGGCTGTAAAATTTTGAATCCTTCCCACGAAAATCGCACACGTACACGACTCGGTTTATTTTTATTTATCATTTGCCAGCTATTTACTTCCACTTCACCTCTTCGAGCGCACGAAACCCTCTCCGACGACAACAAAGGTGTCACAGCAATTCGTTTAGAAACCCATCAAAAAGTGAACCTCGATGGCCGTCTCAATGAACCGATTTGGCAAATAACAAAACCGGCCACAGACTTCATTCAAAAAGAACTCGATTACGGATCTCCCGCGCAGCAAGATGCTGAGGTTCGATTCTGTTATGATGAAAGAAACCTCTACATAGGCATTCGGTGTTTCGACGACCAACCCAAGACCATTCTCAAACCGATGAGCCGCAGCGAAAGAGATATGAATGCAGGAGATGTTCTGAATCTGTTTATCGACTCTCGGCATGACCATCGAACAGGTTACAGAATCAGTGTCAATCCAAGTGGTATGCGCGGTGACGAAGCGCGATATAACGATTATTTGAAGGACAACAGTTGGGATGGGTTTTGGTGGGTAGAAACACACATAGACAGCTTGGGTTGGACAGCAGAAATTAAATTACCATTTAAGAACTTCCGTTTTGAAACGCTGGGTGCACAAACTTGGGGTTTAAATATTGAACGTAGGGTACCGCGCTTAAATGAACAAAGCTATTGATGCATCAAAAGAAGATGCCACATTTGGCATTCTACGCCTCAAACGCGACATATTCTCCAAATCGACGATCGGCCTCGTGGTTGCAGATAAAGAATATGGTAACGCATACAGCCGCGTTGCAGGCCTGGACCTTTCCCTTCGACCCAGCGATCTTATTCTTCTCAACGTTCAAGTTGCAGGCTCTTGGCAACCTGGCCTTACCGAAGGCAATATCGGCTTTGTGTCCGACATCTCCCGAATCGCCGATGCCTCATCCGCCAAATTCTTCTACGAACGTTTGTCGCCAGATTTTGACGTCAATCAAACGGGGTTTTTGCGCAAAGAAACGCATCGTGGCCGAGAGCGCATGGGCCTCGACTTGGTCTATAGCCCACGCCCAGATATTGGCGCCATCAAACAAATCTTCCTTACGGGTTTTATTGATGCTCAAAAGCCCATCTTGACCAATCGGTATCTCAATGATCAGACCACAAGCTATCCCACCACCGTATTTTCATCCGACTTTCTCGATGAAAAACGCGGTTTCGGTGGCGGCACGTCCTTAGAAGTGCGATTTGATTCGGGTGCACGTGTAGAAGCATTTGCCTCCAAACAGCACCGCTACGACATCACAGGCGGATACGACTCAGACAGCCTGCGCGTGAGTATCAGCACACCCAGTCAATACAAGGTTGCCTTTCGGGCATCGGCATATGTAAACGACTTTTATAATTTCGGTCGGCGACATATCAGCCGAGATTGGTCATTCACCCTCGATACAACATTGCGGCCACAAGACCGCTGGCGCATAGAATCCCGATTGCGTCACTCACGCACCTTCGACCCAAACAACACACTCGAAGACCGCATCTGGTTAGGGTCTCTCCGCACCTATTATTTGTTCTCGCCAGACACCTACCTCAGCTTGTTTGCTCAAGGTCGATCCGATCACACCCCACTGGGCACCCAGGAAACGTTTCTCATCAGCAGCGTTTTTGGTTGGGAGTTTACGCGAGGCAGCCGGCTTTTTGTTGCCATCAACGACTCGCGTGACGATGGATCAGGCACCTTTCACCTCAATAATCA
>JABIFK010000570.1 GCA_018650745.1 Candidatus Latescibacterota bacterium
GGGGGGTTCTAATCCTTCATGAGCAAGCACACCTGCAAACAAGTGCCCTTCTATATGATGAACCCCCAACAGAGGTATATTGGCCCCCAATGCCAACCCCTTGGCCGTAGACACACCCACCAGCAAACACCCCACCAAACCGGGCCCTTGCGTTACGGCTATCCCGCCTAAATCAGGCAGAGCCACCCCAGCATCTGACAGCGCTTCTTTGACTACAGGTAGTATTTTGCGCACATGATTACGCGAAGCCAACTCGGGCACAACCCCACCATATGCACTGTGCTCTGTTTGCGAAAAAACCACATTGGACAGAATTTTACCATCGGCAATCACCGCCGCAGCAGTTTCATCACACGAAGTTTCAATGCCCAAAACAGGCCGATCCCAGGCCCACACTGAATTTGCCATATTGATTACGTTCGAATTAAAAAAGTGATTGGATTGGAAAAACACACATAAAAGACACCGGGCGTGTCTGTGTGCTTAAAAAAGAAAACCGGCCTGTGTGTACACATTTGCAACGAAGCCGGTTTGAGTAGTTTGCGGAGAAACAAATTTCGGCGAGAGCTCAAAAGCCCTCGCCGAAAAAATGTTATTTGTAGGATTCGGTAATATTCCGACCCATACTGATTTCGCCATTGTCAATGCGCAGATTAAACCCGCAATCGGGACTGTTGCACACCCACGCTTTGTATTTAATAGACGCACCATCGCGCCCATAATCTGACATAGGCAATAAAATACCGGTATTACACTTCAAACACTGTGGAAACTCTTGCGCCATACTGCCCTCCCCTCCACTGGTCATCGGACTCACATTGTGCAAGCCTCTTACCCGTCAGAGAAACCCCGCCTCGCACACGACGCCCTCTTGACCATTCGCAGGGCATACAATGGTCAAGAGAGAAAATCACTCTAAAATCATACTAGTATTAAATTTATACAAACTTTTGGGCAAAGTCAAATCGTTTTATTTCGTGAATTTTGATCTCTGGTTGGTTACATTGACAAATGGGTTTGATTACCTTATACTTCAGGCCAATTTGAAAATTGGCGAAAACAAAAAAGCCAAAAGAGACAAATAAAACATACGTTTATTGCAATTTCAAGTTTGACTCTTTTGCCCCTCTTCCTCCAAAAATTCATCATTGCTGGGAATGTGTCATGTCTAATCGACTCATCATATACATTGTTTTGGCCATTGCATTAGGCGCACTCTTTGGGGGGCAATTTCCATCAGAAGCGGGGTATGTTGCCTTTTTGGGCACCTTGTTCATGAACGCGCTTAAAATGATTGTGGTGCCACTGGTGGTGGCATCGCTCATCGTTGGCGTTGCCAACTTAGGAGACTTGAACAAGTTAGGTGGGATCGGCCGACACACAATAATCTACTATATGGCCACCACCGGGTTATCTGTTATTGTAGGGCTGGCATTGGTTAACATCATCCAACCGGGTGTGGGTATGACAACCGGCGGCGAAACCCATAACAACGCGCAATATCAAATCAACGGCCTCCAGGTCACACTTGCCAATACCCAACTGAGCACAACTACCTATGATGACCGCTATCAAATCCTTCTTCAAGACCAAGAAACAGCAGGCATCATTGACCCCAGCAAACCACGCACAGGCAATCGGGTCAATGTAAAAAAATGGGAAAACATAAAAACTGGCGCAACTACAATGCCCCAAACGGATGGCAGAGGCATTGTTATCGATTTGGCTGTGGCTGATGTTGTGCGTGGCAAAGACCGCTCTATTTTTGAAGTCTTGGTGGACGTCGTAGTTGGCATGGTTCCAACCAATATTTTTGCCGCTATGGTCAACACACAGATCTTGCCACTCATCGTCTTTTCCCTTCTTTTTGGCGGCGTATTGATCACCTTAGGCGACGTGGGCAAACCCGTATTGGCAGTCGTACACGGTATCAATGAAGCCATCATGAAGATCGTCCACATTGTGGTCGCTTTTACACCCATAGGTGTCTTTGGTTTGGTTGCTGGGCGCATGAGCATCGTAGGTGGGTGGGAAGGTTTTTTGCCTGAACTCGTCAAGCTGGGCTGGTATGCCAGCACTGTCATCATCGGTTTACTCATACACGGCTTGATCACACTGCCACTTGTCCTTACATTTTTTGCAAAGAAAAATGTCATCACTTACGTTGGCAACATGCTCAACGCGCTCTCAACGGCTTTCTCGACATCTTCCAGTTCGGCAACATTGCCTGTAACCCTTGAAGGTGTGGAAAAAAACGGCGTATCTGAACGCACCGGTAGTTTTGTCTTACCCTTGGGTGCCACCATCAACATGGACGGCACAGCTTTGTACGAAGCCGTAGCTGCCGTCTTTATCGCACAAGTCTACGGCATTGCACTGGGGCCCGTTGAGCAAATTGTCATTTTCTTAACGGCGACATTGGCCGCCATTGGTGCAGCTGGCATCCCACAAGCGGGCTTGGTCACTATGGTTATCGTCTTAAAAGCCGTTGGCTTGCCCATTGAAGGCATTACACTCATTCTCGTGATCGATTGGTTCCTCGATCGCTGCCGCACCACCATTAACGTGTGGGGCGATGCTGTTGGTGCAGCTGTTGTTGAACGGTATGAAAACCAATCCTAAAAACGGGCAAATGGCAAACGCCCATTTTCTTTCAGCATCAGTCCTGACCTCACATTTGCCATCAATCGTATACGGTTTCACTTCTTCCATGTCGTAAAAGGATTTCCCAACCTCTATGAACTATAACCCCGAGAATCCACTCATTATCCAAAGTGACCTCACGGTTCTGCTCGAAGTCATTTCACCCAAATACGAAGAAGCCCGTAATGAGCTGGTACGTTTTGCTGAGCTAGAAAAAAGCCCAGAGCACATGCACACATACCGCATCCACCCGCTCTCTCTTTGGAATGCGGCGGCATCCAAAATTACGGCAGATGAAATCATTACAGTACTTGAAACCTACAGCAAATATGAAATTCCCCAGAATGTGGGTTTTGAAATTAATGAAGCCATTGCGCGTTATGGTAAAGTCATACTCTCGCGCGAAGGAGATGCCTTCATACTTTCTTCGGAAGATGCCCTCATTATCACCGAAGTATGCCGGCATAAAAGCGTCAAACCGTATATAGAAGAAAAGCTGAATGCCAACCGGGTGCGCATCGCGCAATTATATCGCGGCCACATCAAACAGGCACTTACACGTTTAGGATATCCCGTCAAAGACATGGCCGGATATCTAAAGGGCACAGCATTGGCGATCAGCACACGCGAGACAGCCCTCTCCGGCAATTCATTTGGCTTTCGAGACTACCAAGAAGAAGCTGCAGACATCTTCCACGCTGGGGGGGGGCCAGATGGCGGAAGTGGCACCATTGTATTGCCCTGCGGTGCCGGAAAAACCATTGTGGGCATTGCTGCAATGACCCGTTTACAAACACAAACACTCATTCTCACAACCAATATCACTGCTTCACGTCAGTGGCAAGATGAACTGATCGACAAAACCGATCTTACGAGAGAACAAATCGGTGAATACTCGGGCGAAATAAAAGAAATCAAACCCGTCACCGTTGCCACGTACAACATTCTGACGTATCGCAAATCACGCGAAGATGATTTTCCGCATTTTGCCATCTTTAACCAAGGCAACTGGGGCCTCATCATCTATGATGAAGTTCATCTCTTACCCGCGCCCGTTTTTCGATTTACAGCCGAACTCCAATCTCGCCGTCGCTTAGGTCTGACCGCCACATTGGTGCGTGAAGACGGTTTAGAAACAGATGTTTTTTCTCTCATTGGGCCCAAACGCTACGACGTGCCTTGGCGTGAACTCGAAGCCAAAGGGTGGATTGCCACGGCAGAGTGTTGCGAAATCCGTTTGCCCCTACCACAAGACCTTCGCTTAGACTACGCTGTGGCTGGTGGGCGTGGCAAATTTAGAATTGCGGCAGAAAACCCAGATAAACTACATATTATCAAGAAGCTTTTAGAACAGCACGAAGGCGAACAGATCCTCGTCATTGGCCAATATATTGGCCAACTCGAACACATTGCCAAAGAGCTCAATGCACCAATCATTATGGGCAAAACGCCAAACGAAGAACGCGGCGTTCTCTATGGTGAGTTTCGAAGTGGCAAACGCAAACTGCTCATCGTCTCTAAAGTGGCCAACTTTGCCATCGACTTACCAGATGCCAGTGTGGCCATTCAAATTTCGGGCACATTTGGTTCGCGCCAAGAAGAAGCCCAACGATTGGGTCGGATCTTGCGCCCCAAAAGTGACGGCAGCATTGCTTATTTTTATAGCCTGGTTACACGCGACACCCGCGAACAAGAATTTGCGCGCAATCGCCAAACATTTCTGACCGAACAAGGTTATCGATACCTCATCAAAGATGCCAATGAAATGTTCGAAGAGTTGGGACTTGAACAAACAACCTAAAGCAACGCAAATGATGGGAAACAATGGGGAACGAGAGAGCCCCATTGTCTCCCATCGCCTCATTGCATTGCTCGAAATCCCTCGCCCATTCAACTGTGCAATCACTTTCCTTTCGGTTCTGCTTGGCGGGTGGCTTGGCCCTCTTCAAATCTCAGCCCACCTTCTCCTTGCTGCACTCTCTGCCGCACTCATCACTGGCGGCGGTAATGTGCTCAATGACCTATGTGGCGTCACAGAAGACCAAATCAACAAACCGCAACGCCCCTTGCCTTCTGGCCGAACCTCTCGAACATCTGCAACGGCTCTTACTGTTCTCCTCTTGCTCAGTGGTCTCACTATTGGGTTCTCCCTCCCGATCTCTGCTTTCCTCATCGCACTCACAGCTGTCATCGTTCTCATTTCATACAACTTTTGGTTGAAACGCATTCCAATACTCGGGAATCTCTCGGTCAGCACTTTAGGCGGCCTTGCGTTTCTATATGGCGGCTTTGCGGCTCAGGCCTATCAGCCTGCGCTTTGGCCAGCGGCTTTTGCCACACTCTTTCATTTGGGTCGTGAAATTCTCAAAGACTTAGAAGACATCATAGGCGACAGAATTCTCTCTGGCAGCACAATTCCGCTTTCTTGGGGCCGCTCTTTAACTCGCACGCTCATTACCTTCATTTTTTCCACTCTTATTATTTTAACACCATTTCCTGCGCTCATAGATACCTATGGAAATGTTTATTTGGCCATCGTAAGCCTACTCAATTTATCGCTGATATACGTTCTCATTCGCCTTTGGCGCACAGACAAACCAGAAACATTGTCTCATTTGAGCCATATTCTCAAGGCTGGTATGCTTTTAGGGCTTTTTGCCTTCTTTTTTGATCGCCTCGCACCTTGACATCTTTCTCACCATCAGCTATACTATTCTTCAGAAATGAGCCGGTATGACAGCACAACCAAGGAGACCTTTATGATCAGTATGAAAGCAGCAATTTTAGCAGGCACCATAGTTGTAGGCGCAGCCGGAATAATCGCCTATGCATCGGGTGTATGTTGCACAACAGAAACAACAGATACAGCACAAAGCACCATGACACAAACCATCCTCACATCGGGTGGTGGTCAATCGTGTTGCGCAGATGAAACGGGAGCCAAAAAGACAGTGGCTCAAAATGCAGTTTTCAAACCTACCGTTCAGGCAGCAGCACTATCAGGTGGCACATGCCCCGCAACAGCCAAACAAACGGCAGATGCAGCACCTGCCTCTTGTGATGCAAAAACAACTGTAAAAACAGCCAGCCTAAGCCGTGCTGAGAAATCTTGCTGCGCAACGGATGGGGCGAAAAAGACCTCTTCCAAAACAACGCTTGCAGGCGTTGTGCCGACAACCACATCAACAAACTGATCTGGTTGGATAAATAACAGAAAAACCGATGCCTCATTTTGGCATCGGTTTTTTTGTGCCTGCATGTTGCAATTTATCATTTGAATGTGTATAATACACACACATTTAGAGGAGGTGTATCTTGCCCAAAGTCATTGTCATTGAAGATCAAAAGCCCGTTCGTGACTCTATTGGTGAAATCTTAGAAATTATGGGGTGTACCCCCCACCTCGTGGGTGATGGCCAGGCAGCGCTTGACACTTTGCTAGACACTCACTTTGACCTCATTACACTCGATCTCAACATGCCTTCGCTTGATGGTCTGAGTTTGGCCGAAGCATTGTCAGCTCAACATAACCCCAATTACGATACCCCCATCATCGTGATTTCGGCTTATCTTTCTAACAACACACTAAGCAGCCTGAAGCAACTCGGTATCAAATATTGGTTGCCCAAACCTTTTGGAGCGAGTGAACTCTTGGGGCTTGTACGCAAAACACTCAATCTCAAAGAATGAGTAAGAGTGGCCAAGCAAGAAACAAAAAGCACCATCTCTCGGCCCATTCCACTTGGTGCATGAAAAATCAAATAGGTAATCGCATCAAAGTCACACCGGAATAAGTGCCAGTGCTTCAATTACAAAGCCCTTCGGACTGAAGTTCAAAACCAAGCCATACATTATCGTTTTTTTAACAATCTCTATAAGAACGGGACACAGAGGCTCAATGTAGAAACCACTCACGTTCTTAAGAACTGAATCAAGAGACTTTTTTAATGAACCCAAACGAACGCATACAAACGCTTGTAAAAGAACTAAACGAACACAATCATCGCTACAACGTCCTTAATGCCCCCACCATCTCCGACCGAGAATTCGATCATCTTTTACACGAACTCATCAACTTAGAAACAAAACACGCCGACCTGGTATTGCCCGACTCCCCCACCCAGCGCGTGGGATCGGATCTCTCCAAAGAATTCCCAACAACTGTTCACGAAGTACCCATGCTCAGCTTGGACAACACCTATTCAGAAGACGAGCTGCGCGATTTCGAAGACCGAATTCGCAAAGAATTGCCCAGCGAAGACCTGCAATATGTGGCCGAGCTCAAGATTGATGGCGTGGCTCTAAGTCTCACCTATGAAAACGGCTTGCTCGTAC
>JABIFK010000395.1 GCA_018650745.1 Candidatus Latescibacterota bacterium
ACCGTATTAGAACAAACCGGGCGTGGTGAACGTGCTTATGATATTTTCTCGCGACTTTTGCGTGACAATATCATCTTTATTGGTACCCCGATTAACGATACCATTGCAAATCTGGTGATTGCACAGATGTTGTTTTGCACATCTGAGACACCTGAGAAGCCTATTCGATTGTATATCAATTCACCTGGTGGTAGCATTACGGCTGGGTTGGCGATTTATGATACGATGCAGTATGTGCCCAATGATATTGAGACCGTTTGTGTGGGGCAGGCTTTTTCGATGGGTGCGGTGTTGTTGGCGGGTGGCTCAAAAGGTCAACGCCGTGCGCTGCCTAACTCACGCATATTGCTTCACCAGCCTATTGGTGGTGCAGGTGGTCAGGCATCGGATATTGAACGCCACGCAGAAGAAATTTTGCAATACCGCGATCGGTTGAATAGAATTTTGGCTGAATGTACTGGGCAACCGCAAGATCGCATTGCCAAAGATGCCGACCGCGATTTCTTTATGTCGGCTGATGAAGCAGAAGCATATGGTTTGCTTGACGAAGTTCTCCAACCCACCACAAAAACTGACGACGACTAAATTATGAAACGAAAAACCTCCCGCACAGATGTTCGCTGTTCTTTTTGTGGCAAAAGTGCTGACCAAGTCGATAAAATTGTGACCGGTCCTGGTGTGAATATTTGCAGTGAATGCATTAAGCTGTGCAATGAGGTGTTGAAAGAAGACGATCTTAAAAAGCCGGTCACGTTGCACAAAGATTTGCCCAAGCCGGTTGAGATTAAGACGCGTTTGGATGAGTATGTGATTGGCCAAGAACGGGCCAAGCGCATGTTGTCGGTGGCGGTTTATAATCACTATAAACGTATTCGTTCCAATGAAACCAGTGATGATATTGAGCTTGATAAGAGCAATATTTTGCTCATTGGTCCTACGGGTACGGGTAAAACAGAATTGGCGCGAACGCTTGCGCGTGTTTTACAAGTGCCGTTTACAATAGCCGATGCAACCATTTTGACCGAAGCGGGTTATGTGGGCGAAGATGTTGAGAATATTTTGGTGCGTTTGTTACAAGCTGCTGATTATGATGTGGCGCGTGCCGAGATGGGTATTTTGTATTTAGATGAAGTGGACAAGATTTCACGCAAGTCTGCCAACCCGTCTATTACCCGCGATGTATCGGGTGAGGGTGTGCAGCAAGCTTTGTTGAAGATTTTGGAAGGCACTGTTGCCAGCATTCCACCTAAGGGGGGGCGCAAGCACCCTGAACAGCCTTTGATCCAATTGAATACAAAGAATATTCTGTTTATTTGTGGTGGTGCATTTGGCGGATTGGAAGATATCATCAGTGCACGTATTGGGAAAAAGACCATTGGTTTTGGATCTGATACACGGGGTATCGCTGATGGCAATGTGGGTGAAGTTTTCCAGCATGCCGAGCCAGAAGATTTGACCAAATATGGTTTGATACCCGAGATTGTGGGACGTATGCCTGTTGTGAGTGCGCTCAATGAATTGGATGAAGATGCATTGTTACGTATTTTGACGGAGCCCAAGAACGCTGTCATTAAGCAGTATCAGAAGTTGTTTGAGCTTGATGGTGTCGATTTAACTTTTGAAGAAGAAGCGCTTCGTGAGATTGTTGCGGTGACGATGTCTAAGGGAACTGGCGCTCGGGGTTTGCGGTCGGTGCTTGAGTCCTTTATGGTTGATTTTATGTTTGATATTCCATCAAGTGATGAGGTCAAAGAGATTACAGTAACCCGTGAAATGGTTCTCAATCACAAGCAGCCCAAGATGGAAGTTCACGAGGCTGAAAACGAGACTAAAAAACGGGCGTAGGTTGTTTTCCCTAAAGTGTCTGGGAACCGGGGTTGCTAAACGAGCTCCGGTTTTCGTTTGTCTGCTAAAACCTATTTGGGATCGTTCGCTCACAGTCAAGGGGCGTTTACTGATCCGTGTTTTGTGATCCTTGACGCTTGGCTGATATCATATGAAAATCCATTCTGCCGAATTTTTGACGAGCGTTGGTTTTATTAAGCAATTGCCAACCGATGATCGAGCTGAAATTGCTTTTTCTGGTCGATCCAATGTGGGCAAATCGTCGTTGTTAAACCGATTGTTGAATCGTAAAAAACTGGTTAAGACAAGTCGTACACCCGGCAAGACACGCACGCTTAATTTTTTTACGATAAATGAGTCGTTTTATTTGGTCGATTTTCCGGGTTATGGGTATGCCAAGCGCAGTAAAACTGAACGCGACCAATGGGGACAATTGATCGAAGCGTATGTTTTAGATCGCCCGCCCTTGAAAGGATTTGTTCAGCTTATTGATGTGCGCCATACCCCCACAGAAGACGATTTGAGAATGGTTGAGTGGTTGACCGAGTCGCAACAACGGTTTGTAATTGTGGGGACCAAAGCCGATAAGTTGTCTAATAACAAATTGCAAGCGAGTTTGGCGCGTATCAAACGCACACTGGCTTGGCAGGGTGAGTATTCTGTTTTGCCTTTTTCTGCTGTGACCGGCCTTGGCAAAGATGAGCTTTGGCATTGGATAGAGGAAACACTGGCATTGGATAGAGGAGACGCTTAATGGATGAGTATCTGGTTAAAAATGCCGATGAAATTCCAACACCTGCATTGTTGGTCTACAAAGAAGCTGTAGCGCATAACATTAAGACTATTGGTGAGATGATGGGGGGGTATGAGCGGTTGCGCCCGCATATTAAAACACATAAGATGGCACAGGTGGCCAAGATGGAAATGGCCGCGGGTATTGATAAATTCAAATGTGCCACACCCAAAGAAGCTGCGATGTTGGCGGCACTTGGTGCGGCAGATATTTTGATTTCCTATCATATGGTGGGTGCAAACATTGGTCGGGTAGTGGATTTAAAGAAGAGCTATCCGGCGTTGGATTTGAAAGTGATTGCCGATGACGCGAATAATATTCAAGCATTGTCTGACGCATGTGTGCAGGCCGATTTGATTTTGGGTGTGATGTTGGATTTGAATACGGGAATGGATCGCACGGGTGCACCCGTGGGTGAACCGGCGGTTGTTTTGGCAACGCAAATTCACGATGCACCCGGTTTGACCTTTGAAGGCTTGCATGTGTATGATGGGCATGTGGGCAACCCAGATGCTGATCAAAGAAAAGAGACGGCGTTGGATTCTATTGGGCAAGCGATTGAGACGCGCCGATTGATAGCTGAGTCGGGTGTGGCTGTGCCCAAGTTGGTGGCTTCGGGGTCTCCAGGATTTGAGCATACGCGTTTGGTAGATGAAGTGGATGAGGTTTCACCGGGCACATGGATTTTTTGGGATACGGGATATGGTGATCAACTTGTTGACAGTCCGTTTCGTTGGGCGGCTTTGGTGTTGTCGCGGGTGATCAGTACGACTCAGGATGATTTGATGACCTTAGATGCGGGGAGTAAGTCGATTGCGCCCGATACACCTGAACCTCATTTTCGAGGATTGGGTTTGCCTGATAATGTGACGTTTGTTCGTCGTAATGAAGAGCATCAACTGTTGCGTTTGCCCCAAGGCACACCACGTCCCAATGTGGGCGATACGTTTTATTTGGTGCCGCGTCATGTTTGCACAACGGTTAATTTGTGGGATGACGTGTATGTGATTGATGAGAATGGCCAGTTTGTAGAAACTTGGTCTGTTGATGCAAGAGGGCATTAAGTAAGGCAAAAGTAAAAAGGTAAAAGTAAAAATAAATCCCACAAGAATTTCTGTCGTATATCCTGCTTTGGAATTTTAAATTTTTAACTTTGAATTGCTTATGAGATCTCGCATTTTTGCGCCAGGGCCAACGCCCATACCTGATGAAGTTCAAGCTGCGATGGCTGCGCCTTTGGTGTATCATCGGGGGCCTGATTTTCCCGATTTTATACGCACTGTGGTAGCGAAATTGAAACCCGTATTTCCGACGCAAGACGATGTGTTGTTGTTGGCGTCGTCGGGCTCGGGTGCAATGGAAGCAGCTGTGGTGAATACGTTGTCGCAGGGTGATCGGGCGCTGGTGATTCAGGCGGGTCAATTTGGTGCAAAGTGGACGGCGATTTGTCAGGCGTATGGGGTGGATGTAGATGTTCTGGATTTGCCTTGGGGATCGGCTGTTGATTCTATGCAAGTGGCCGAGCGGTTAAAAGCACATCCTGATACACGGGTTGTCTTTGCGACACATAGTGAGACGTCTACAGGTGTGTTGCACGATGTTGAAGCATTGGGGCGTGTGGTGGGTGAGACAGAGGCGTTGTTGGTTGTGGATGGTGTGTCGAGTGTGATTGCGCATCCTTTGCGGACGAATGATTGGGGTGTGGATATTGCAGTGACAGCATCGCAAAAGGGATTGGGTGTGCCACCTGGTGTTGGGGTGGTAACGGTGAGTGCCCGTGCCTGGGATGCGATGCAGTCGGCGACGTTGCCCAAATTTTATCTTGATTTGAATGCGTATCGTACGGCGTTAGAAGAAGGGCGTGGGCCAGCAACTTTGCCGATGACGTTGATGGCTGGGATGGGTGCGGCGTTGGATTTGGTTGCTGCCGAGGGCATTGAAAATGTGTGGGCGCGTCATGCAAGACATGCAGAAGCTGTTCGGCAGGCAACGGTGGCTTTGGGTTTGTCGGTGTTTCCCGATTGTCCTTCGAATGTGTTGACGGCTGTTGCTTTGCCTGAGGATGTGGATGGGCTGGCGATTATGGCCGATTTGCGCGCACGGTTTGGTATTACGGTGGGGGGTGGTTTGGCGCATTTACGTGGGCATTTGATTCGCATTTCAAATTTGGGTTTTGTAGATGATTTGGATATTTTGACCGTGGTTTCTGCATTTGAAATGAGTTTGCAGAAGATGGGGTGGTCGTTTACGCCGGGTGTTGGTGTTGCGGCTGTGGAAAAGGTTTTGTCCGAATAGAAAAGTGGTCAGCAGGTCAGCAGGTCACAAGAGAAAACCAGAAAATTAATTGGTAGATTGTTTGACCTGCGACTTTTCGACATGTGACTTGCGACAGCATTTTATTTTTCACTCTTAAAAAATAGCGGTTGATGAATATGAAAATTCTGATTGCAGATTCGCTGGCAGATGGCTGGCAAGATGTTTTTGGCGAAGCACCCGATATGCAAGTGGATGTGAATACGGGTTTGTCAGAAGACGAGCTGTGTGACATTATTGGTGATTATGCTGGTTTGATTGTGCGCAGTGCAACCAAGGTGACCAAACGGGTCATTGATGCGGGCACCCATCTGAAAGCCATTGGTCGTGCGGGTGCGGGTGTAGACAATATTGATTTGGAAGCTGCAACCGGACGTGGTATTGTTGTGATGAATGCCCCTGGCGGGAATACGATTTCGACGGCCGAACATGCAATGGCGATGCTGTTGTCTTTGTCGCGGAATATACCACAAGCAACGGCGTCTATGAAGGCGGGTGAGTGGGAGCGCAAGAAGTATACGGGCGTGGAATTGGATGGGAAGACTTTGGGGATTGTGGGTGCAGCGGGTCGTGTGGGGCAACAGGTGGCGCGTCGGGCACGTGCATTTGGAATGCGTATTTTGGGTGCCGATCCATTTTTGTCGGATGATTTGGCACGGCAACTTGATATAGAGCCTGTTTCTTATGATGAGATGTTTGCCGAGGTCGATTATATTACGCTTCATACGGTGTTGACCGATCAAACGCATCACTTGATTTCGACAGATGCGCTGGCAAAGTGTAAAGATGGATTGCGTGTTATTAACTGTGCACGTGGTGAGTTGGTTGATGAGGCGGCTTTGTTGGGCGCCATCGAATCGGGCAAAGTGGCAGGTGCTGCTTTGGATGTGTTTCAGGAGGAACCACCGGGTGTAGATCATCCTTTGGTGAAACGACCCGAAGTGATCTGTACACCGCATCAAGGTGCATCAACATTTGAAGCACAAGAAAAAGTGGCGCGCCAGATTGCTGGAGATTTGCGCGAGGCTTTGCTTGGAAAACCTGTGCCGAGCGCGTTGAATTTGCCGCCAATTAATGCAGAGTATTTTGATGCGGTGAGCCCTTATTTGTTGTTGGCCGAGCGTGTGGGATCTTTGCAGGCCCAGTTGATGGGCGGCAATTTACACAAGGTTCACAATCGGTATCAAGGGGTGATTCAAGAGTATGCAACGGCTCCATTAACCGCTGCGGCTTTGAAGGGTATTTTTGGGCATTTGTCCAATGAACCCGTGACATTGGTGAATGCGCAGCTTCATGCTAAGAACTTACATATTGATGTGGAAGAGTCTAAGAGCAGCCATGCAGACTACAATAACTTGGTGACCGTTGAGGTGGAAACGTCTGAGGAAAATACGTCTATTTCTGCTACGGTTTTTGGGCGCAACGATCCTCGGTTGATTCGGATTGATGAGGTGGAAGTAAAAGCCAAATTAGAAGGTCATATGCTGTTTTTGGGAAATCAAGATGTGCCTGGTGTGGTTGGGCATATGGGTAATTTGTTGGCCGAAGAAGGCATCAATATTGCCGATATGGCTTTGGGGCGTAAAGCACAAGGTGGTGAGGCTATTATGGTGTTTAATATTGACGCACCTCTGTCTGACACCACCCTGGGAAAAATTCTATCAAAAGATTTTGTTCATTGGGTTAAGCAGGTGAAATTATAGGATCAAGGAACAGGAAACAGGGACTGGATAGATCATTCACCTGTTTCTTCGTGTGTCTTCTATGAATCGTAGGATTTATTTATTGTTGTTTGTATGGGTTAAAAAGGGAGATTGAAGATGGCCGTTCGGATCGTTTTAGGGGCGCAATGGGGTGATGAAGGCAAAGCAAAAATCGTTGATTATTTGACAACAGATTCTGATGTTGTTGTACGGTACCAAGGTGGGGCCAATGCCGGGCACACGATTAAGGCGGGTGATTTGGAGTTTGTGTTTCACCTGATTCCTGCGGGCATTGTGCATCAAGATAAAGCCTGTGTGGTCGGTAATGGCGTGGTGCTTGATCCTGCAGCATTGTTTCAGGAAGTGGATGAGTTAGAAAGCAAAGGTATTTCGGTTGACGGTCGTTTGTTTGTAAGCGACCGGGCACATTTGGTGCTGCCTTATCACAAGGCTGTGGAAGAAGCCAATGAAAAGAAGATTGGCGACAGTGCGATTGGCACGACTTTGCGGGGTATTGGGCCAACATATCAGGATAAGATTAATCGTTCAACAGGTATTCGCGTGGGTGATTTATTGGATGCCGAATTGTTGCCCGAAAAAATTCGGGCAAATGTGCGTGAAAAGAATGAAATTTTGAAACAAGTCTATGGTGTTGAAGGGTTGGAAGAGGTGCAGTTGATTGAAGAGTATATGGCATTGGGTGAACGACTAACGCCTTATATTACGGATACGTCGGTTTACTTGAACGATGCCATAGAAGCTGGAAAGAGTATTTTGTTTGAAGGCTCGCAGGGCACCTTGTTGGACATTGATCATGGGTCTTATCCTTATGTGACGTCGTCTAATACAACAGCTGGTGGTGCTTGTACTGGCGCAGGTATTGGGCCTATGCGTGTGAATGAAGTTGTGGGTGTGGTGAAGGCGTATACCACGCGTGTGGGTAATGGACCGTTTCCGACGGAGTTGAATGATGAAATGGGTCAACGCATTCGTGATATCGGTCATGAATATGGTGCAACAACTGGGCGCCCGAGACGGTGTGGTTGGTTGGATGTGGTGATGTTGGGGCTCGCACGGCGGATTAATGGTTTGTCGAGCATGGCTGTGACGCGCGTGGATATTTTGGATGAGTTGGAAGAGATTAAGATTTGCACGCATTATGAGCGCAACGGTCAGCGTGTGGATCATTTTCCTGGTGATTTGAATGTGTTGGCTGAATGTAAACCGGTTTATGAAACGCTGCCGGGTTGGCAAACGCCAACGCCTCATATTCGGTCTTACGGGGATTTACCCGAAAATGCACGACGCTATTTAGAGCGTGTTTCTGAGTTGTCACGCATACCGATTTCTATTGTTTCTGTGGGACCCGATCGCGAAGAGACGATTGTGGTTTAATCGTTTTTATTTGTGATTATAAAAAAGCCGCCCTGAGTTGATTAACTCAGGGCGGCTTTTTGCCGTCCGAAACCGTGAGCTCCGTCCCCGCCAAGGTAGGAGTTTCTCGGCAATTGCGGTGGAACATTGGGAGTATTCAGACGATAAGGCAACCAGAAGGGAGGTGTAAAAAGGCGTTACTCCTCTTCTTTGGTGTATCACGTATATTCTCTAACTTGTTTTTAGATAAAGAATAAAATGCTTAATGATGCTGCAACCAAGAGCCAACGCATAATGGGTGTTGACGGTAGGTTGCTACGACGCTTTGTTACTTCTGGCCTCAAAATAGCTTCTAAAACGTCATTGTTTATGGGTGATGGATCGCTGTCCATCGGTGTATGTCTTGGCATTCGGCGCTCCTTGAAACGAGGGAGTTTTGTGGGGATCGCCACCGCTACACTATTCTCACCACAGTATAAATATAGAGAAATGAACCGTAAAACCATGTGATGGGGCACACACTGTATGAGAAAAAGTGATCAATTAAATAGACGCACTTATAGGCTCATTGGTTTCACAGAATCAAAATCTTTACAATTATAGACCAAAAAAGAGTGAGAGACAACACCTGATCACTAGATTTTACAGATATTTAACGAAACAAAAAGAAAAGGGCGCCGCTCCGTCCTGGATCGGCACCCTTCGGCGTCCTGCCGTATTATCTTGTAAGCTCACTAATATTATCGTCGTGTTTAGAAATAACTTAACTAGTTAATTCTAAAAAGTTCATTTTAGTACTAAATAGCCCTTTTTTAGGTATTACGAGGGTAAGGCGATACACGGTATTTTTTGTTGGACGGGTGACGTGATTTCATGGGCAGTTTGGCCACGGAATCTAGGAGGCGTATTTGTACGGTTCCATTTTGATGTTGGACAGGCCCTATTCTTTGTCTTTGTTGTGGAAGCGTTATGCGGCTTGTTTTTGCCTTGAATGTCGCCAAAACGGGAACCAAAATCGCCACAATTGAATGGATGTTTGACAAATGAAACGATTGACGTCATTGTGATGTCTCGTATATTTCAACTCGTGTGTTTAATTTAATTATTTTCATGTTTTTATTTTGGTTGTGACTTGGTTATGCCTGATTTGATTGATACACGAAAACGCCCAGTACGTGATCTGCGTATATCTGTGACGGATAAGTGCAACTTTCGATGTACGTATTGCATGCCCGCAGAGATATTTGGGGAGTCATATACATTTTTGCCCCGCGAAGAAATTTTGACTTTTGAAGAAATTATACGATTAACGAAGCTGTTTGTCGCACAGGGTGTGAACAAGGTTCGCATTACGGGTGGTGAGCCGCTTTTGCGGCGCGATTTGGAGTCGTTGATTTCACAGATTGCAGTCATTGATGGCGTGGATGATTTGACGCTGACGACCAATGGTTATTTGTTGGCCGACAAAGCGCAGGTATTGAAAGATGCGGGTTTGCACCGGTTAACCGTGAGTTTAGATGCCATTGATGATCAAACCTTTAATGTGATGAGTGGGCGTAATCATGGGGCAGATCGGGTGTTGGCGGGCATTGCGGCGGCTGAGGCGGTGGGGTTTGGATCCATTAAGGTCAATGCGGTGATTCAGCGTGAGGTGAATGATCATATTGTGGTCGATTTGGCGCGGCATTTTCATGGGTCGGGTCATATTTTGCGTTTTATTGAGTTTATGGATGTGGGCAATCGGAACAATTGGAAGATGGATCAGGTGGTTTCGGCGGCAGAAATTGTGGAGCAGATTCATGGCGTGCTCCCATTAGAAGC
>JABIFK010000809.1 GCA_018650745.1 Candidatus Latescibacterota bacterium
TGAAAGCCGCGCGAGAAGGCGCACAGAGTGGGTAGGGACAATAGGTGTTTTCAAACCGAGTGCCCATAGACGCCAAGGTGTCGAGGTGCGGCGTTTGAACAAACGGATGACCTGCACAGCCCATGAATCTTGCGTTGTGTTGGTCAGAAATAATGAGAACGATATTTGGCGCGTACGACACGTTACTTTCCTCATTCGGGAATAGATTTAGTAGTTCTGATCATTGCCGTTATAAATACCATCTCCGCGCACCACAACGCGTTTGGGGTTGGGCACGTCGTTGATTTCGTCTACGCTGTGGTAGCCCATTGTCATGCTCATTCTTGTGTCTGGGGTCGTATTCTTGCCAGGGCCGTGTACAAGCATGCTGTCTATGACGAGCATGCCACCTTTTGGCATGGGCACGGGTAAGATTTGATCATTGAGTTCATTGGCCCAGGCCATGTCGTACAAGCTGCCACCTGTACCTGGTAAGTGATGGGTGCCGGGTACAATGCGTGTGCAGCCATTTTCGAGGTTTGTTTCTTCAAGATAAAATATGATCGTGAAAATGGTCCGAGACCATTGTTTGACGTCGCGATGTAACCCGCCCTCTTTTTCAGTTTTGGTGCGCAGCGTGGCATGATTATGCCGGTTTTTAATAAGTTCGATGTTGGGACCTAAGAGAGATTCCAATGGATCAAGCACAAGGTCGTGCGTCGCAACTTGGTAAAAGATGGGCGCGCGATCAATGGCGTTAGAAATGCGAACCACTTGGCCGTCAGCGTTGCGCACGACGGGTTCAACTTCGTTGTTGATGTCTTGCCAAATGGCGTTCTTGAGCTCTTCAACCCGTTCGTCGGGCAGCACGCTGGGCAACCTGAGAAAGCCATTGTGACGAAAAAGTTGGATTTGTGAAGGTGATAGCGCAGGCATGAGGGTCCCTATGTTAGATGTTGCATGAACCATTGCTCGACGTCGAGTTTGGTATGGAGCTTGAGGTTTTCTGGCATTGGTGCATACGCTAAGCTGGTGGATTTGTACACGTCTTGAACCATTTGATCTGATGCAGGACAATTGCGTCCATCAACGCAGTGGGTAAGCAGCATTGGCTTTGGGGCAAACAAGGACGCAATGTCGCACAGGTCGCCAGCCAAGAGCGCGCCGGGCAGTATGGCATCGTGGGGGAGGTAACAGTATATATTTTCGAGTAGACTTTGGTAGCCCGTGATCATGCCGCGAATGGCCAGTGAATGGATGTTGGGTTCAAAGAGTGTTGTCAATAAAGCAAGCAGGCCACCCGCTGGTTCCGCTTGGTGAGGAATTGGGTCTGTGTTGAGCAAGGGATCTTCAAAGCCAACGGGGTTGGTAAGGGCAAGACTGTCTCCCCAAAGTGATATGGGAATTTTGGCATGCGTCGTACTGAGATATGATACGACTGTGCGCAAAGCTTGCAAACGGACACCTATACTTGTTTGGCCAAACATGAGCAGGTTTGCAGATAGCGTGGTGGCTGCACTGCGAAATGTGCGACCGTCGTCGGGGGCTGTTTCACCTATGCTAGGGAGGTCAGGAAGACAGAGTGCGATTCCTTTGTCAAGCAATGCTTCGTAGGAGTCGGATCTTTGTGTGAGAAGATCTTGTTTTCCTGCTTGAGCAAGTGTGACAATGAGGTGGCGCGGGTGTGGTGGCGTCAAAATAAGAAGCGGAATTGGAACGTGTCCGTCGCAGATGAGCGTTGTTTGTTGAATTGAGACCTGGCCCAATTTTTTTATGGGCTGAGATTGGGTTTCTACTGCTCTTGGCGTGGTGTCGCCAAGGGTGTTTGTCCAAGTCTTTTGGAGATGTGCAAGTTGTGATGAAGCTTGGGATCGGTTTACAACACCCAAGCCTTGAAGTACTGAGTTGAAAAATGGTATCTGGTATTCTTGACGGAATTCAGGCGTGAGACTGTGCAGCTTTCCTTCTGGATGTCGTTCTTCTTTTTCTTCTGTTGGAGGGCTGATCCCGTACCATTTTTCCAATGCTTGATAGATGCGTTGCCGGTGAGGCACACCAATGTTGTTGCAGTGAGATGCTTGGGGGGGGCGGCCTTGTAATTGACCAAAGCCCTGAGTATAGTCCAAATGGTCTGACGCATCGTGCCACGCGTAAATTTGTTGTAAGCGTTTCCAAACTGGGTCGTGTTCCTTGTCCCATGCAAATTCGTGCGCATAGATCAAGCGGCGAGGTGCAATGCTTCCTACGATTACCCACGGCAAAAAACCATCACGCCCACTTAACCTTAAGTTGCGTGTCGATTCCCAACTGCCACTGCCCAAATAATTGAATGTTGTTTCTGAATCTTCCGGTAGTGGGTAAGGGGATTCGGGTTGTGGACCACCAAAATTAAAGGGTACGGCGCACGAGATACGTGTGTCCAATGCTGCCGCAACAGCACAAGGATCGCCACCACCCGCGACAGAGCCCATAACAATTATTTTTTTAGGGTCAACATTGTTTTGGGATAACAGAAGGTCAACGCATCTTTGAATATCCCAGACCATCCATCCCATCAGGCTGTCGCCTAGGGTATGCAGTTGCATGCTTGTGGTGTTGCGAAACCAATAGTCTTGACGGGGGGCAAATCGATGGTCGCGACGATCGCCATATCCGATGGGGTCGATGACCAAGACAACACACCCTGACCTTGCCCACAAGATGCCCATATCTTGGAGTTCGCCCTGGATTTTGGGATTGTGGTGGCTGTTAACTAAAATGATGCCAGGCATTTGTTGTGTGGATGGATTGGGCAGATAGCGGTTGGCTGAGACAAAGACTTTTTTACGGCTTTCAAAGACAATATTTTCAATGGTATATCCATCGCCCTCAATTAGGTCCGATATGTGCGGTATTATTTTTGGGGGGGGAGAAGGGAATTGTCCCAGAGATTGGCGCAGGGCTTCAATGCGAGGGCGGCTAAAGGATTCCCAGTCAGACAAGGAATGCATATGAGACCAATTTTCAATGTCTTGTGCGTTGATTGACGCACGTTGTTTCTGTATGAGATCTTGAAACAGATGTGGCGCAGAAGCATCTAAACCTTGCGATTGGATTGTTGAGAGCATAGACATAGTTATTCTCTTTGAGTGGCAATGGCAACGGCAAGTTGACAAGCTTGGTGAAATCGGGGTAAACTCAAGCGTTCTTCGGGGGTATGTGCGTTTTCTTGACCCACCCCAATGGTAACGGCTGGAATGCCGTGTGCGACAATCCAGTTGGCGTCCATGCCACCGTTGTTGGTGACACACGTGGCGTTAAAACCACAAGATTGGGCTGCTTTTTGAGCCGCAAGGATAACGGGGGAATCGTTGCCTAAATCAAAGGGCTCATACGTTGGGCCAGGAGAGAATTGAACACTGCCGCGAAGCCCTTCTGAGCTTTGTTGGGTCGAGACGACCCTTTCAAAGGTTTCCTTATACATCTGGATGATTGTTTTTCGAAATGCCACACTGTGAGATCGTGCTTCGGCCAAGATATGCAGATGAGGCATGACGACGTTGCTGCCCGTTCCACCCGTGAGCGTTCCGATATTGGCAGAGCCCTTTCCTTCTGATCTGTCAATTTGTCCGTGCCAACCGTTCTGTTCCAGTTCAGCAATGGCAAGCGACGCAATCACTGCGGCAGACACGCCTTTCTCTGGGCGAGAGCCCGCGTGGGCAGCCACACCCTCTATATGAATGTTGAAGCGTTCGGTACCGATAACTTTCGTTACGAGTTGGTTAGGTGCACCGCCATCAAAGTTAAAGCATATCGAAGGACGCGGTGAACCCAATAAGTCCAAGTTCATTCCGCGGGCACCCACAAGGCCGACTTCTTCTTGAATGAAAAATACAAGAGTGACCGGCGGATGTTGTCCGTTTAATGCGAGTAGTTCTCGTGCAACTTGTAATACTGTTGCGCATCCGGCGCGGTTATCTCCGCCAAGGGCTTTGCCTGGGGCATCACTGACAATCCAGTCGCCATCAACTTTGGCTAGGGTATCCACAGCACCAGGCACAGTGTCCATGTGGGTGCTAAACATCCATCGATCGCCTTGACCGGTGCCATTCAGGTGCACAATGAGATTTCCAGTGTTCCCACCGTATTCGCTTTGATCTTGTGCATTGTCGGTGTGGATGTCCCTTTCAGAAACGCCGAGTGAGATCAGTTTTTTACATAGGTGCGCGGTCACCAAGGCTTCTTCTGAGGGTTGACCTGGAATTTTTAACAATTCCAATAGGTCTTCGAGGGCTTGGGCTTGAATGGTCATAGTTTTAGATCTTCGGTTAAAGTTTGGAACTGTGATGAGGTGATGGGGACTTTCGAGCCACAACAAAGAAGGCTTGCGCGAATGGGTTTGGCTGGATTACCACGTTTTGGGAAATGGGGATGGGTGGCCGTTATATGCTTTCTCGCCATGGATTAAAATTTTCTCAGGGTCTTCTTTAATCACATCATGCGCATCATGCGCCCGATAAGCTACCGTCATACTGCGGCGAGATCGGTCTGTGACATTGGTGTCTGAACCGTGAAAGCAGCAGTCGTTGAAGAGCAGAATACCGCCCTTGGGCATAGGCATGGGAACCGAGCGATAATAATGGTCGGTATCCCGAAAGTCGTCTCTTTGTTTTTGTGGCCGTCTTTTGTTGTTAAAGGGACGGTTGTGGCTGCCTGGAACTATGCGTATGCAGCCATTTTCCATTGTAGATTCCTCGAGGTAAATCAACCCTGTGAGGATCATATGGTCATAGGGTTCTTCGCCAGAATGCCAAGGTACCGGATAAGATCCACCTGGGCGAACCATAATGTGGTTGTGTTTGTTGGTGAGTATTTCAATATTTGGACCCATAATGCTTTCAAGTGCGTTTAATATGATGGTGTGTGTCGCTGCTTCGTGGTAGACCTTGTCTCGGTCAAATATTTTTGATAACCGCCGCACTTTGTCGGGCGTTCTCTCGTTCTTGTCTTCCCACACAATAGGTTCGATGATATCTGAAATCTGCGCGTCTGTCACCGCATTGAGACGATCGACAAGCTCTTCGGGCAAGGTTCCACGAACCTGATGGAATCCAGTCGTTTTGAAATACCAAAGGTCTTCGTCTGTGAGCATGTTTATGTTCCCCTGAGATAGGTTGGCGTCGCTACTTGGTTCGACGCCCCTAAAGTATGCATTTTTTTCTTTGCCACAACCAAAAAAGAACCTTATTTTGACATTTAGTGTGCCGTGTTTGACTTACTGTTTTGAAAGGATGGCGATCAAATGGCAAATGCTTTGCTTGTTTACCCCGAACAGCCGGTTACGTTTTGGAGTTTCGACGAAGCACTTAAAATGATTGGCAAAAAGTCAGCTTTTCCACCATTGGGTTTGTTGACCATTGCCGGGATGATGCCCGACCATTATGATTTGCGTTTGATAGATATGAACGTAGAACCCCTTATTGATGCCGATTTGGAGTGGGCAGATGTCGTCGTGACGTCTTCGATGATTATACATTGGAATTCATTGGAACAGGTGATTCAAAGGTGCAATGAAAAACAGATTCCAGTGATGAATGGGGGGCCTTTGCCCACGCAATATCACGAAGAAATTGAGGGCGATGCGGTTTTCTATTTGGGCGAAGCAGAAAATGGTTTTATGGATGTTGTGGATGAACTGGTGAAAGAGGGGCCAAGTGAGGGCCGTAGGTACATTGATCGTCGTGAGACGTTTCAAAGCCTAAACAAAACTCCTTTGCCCCGATGGGATCTGATCAGTTTTTCGCATTATAGTTCAATGGTTGTGCAAGTTACACGTGGGTGTCCTGAGAGTTGTACCTTCTGCAACATTCCGTCCTTATATGGGAAAACTGCTCGCGTGAAAACAAGCAGCAGAGTGATACAAGAGTTGGATGCGTTGTATGATGCGGGGTGGTGTGGGGCTGTGATGGCGGTGGACGATAATTTTGTTGGCAATCGAAAAGAGATTAGGCAGACATTGGAAGAGGAAGTGATCCCGTGGCAGAAAGAACGGAAATATCCGTTGGTGTTTCATACCCAAGCCAGTATACGCGTGAGCGATGACTCTGATTTATTGGAGGCCATGCATCTGGCTGGATTTGATAAAGTATTTGCTGGTATTGAATCACCTGTAGAGGAAAGTCTGAAATTTATGGGTGCACGAAAAAATCTGCAGGGCAGTACCTCATTGTTACACAAAGTAAAAATAATTCAAGAATATGGTATGGAAGTGCAGGCGGGTTTTATCATGGGGTTAGATACGGACCCAGATGATATTGGTGATCGAATGGTTGCTTTTATACAAGAAGCGGGTATCCCGGTGGCAATGGTGGGCATTTTGGGTGTGTTGCGCGACACACCAGATTATAAGCGGTATAAACGGCAGGGGCGTCTGATAGAAGGTGTGAAGTATACTGGGGATTCAGGTATTTTCAGTCGGCAGTTGAGTTTTGTTCCGGTAGGTGATCCAGACGAACTATTGAATCAACACAGGCATGCCGTTGAGACATTGAACAGTCCGGTTAAATTTTTTGAACGGTGTCGCACGCATTATGCCCGTCGAACACGTAGGCCAGTCAATATGATGGCTATTGGGCTGACAGAGGTGATGGCGTTTTTTAAGTCTCTATGGCATCAAGGTGTTAGGGGCAGTTATCGAGGGGAATTTTGGAAATTTTTAGCCCATATGCTTCGCCATCACCCAGGTGATTTTGCCGATGGTGTGCGTTTGGCTGTGCAGGGCAACCACTTGATTATGACCACACGGCAGGCTTTGCAAGTGGATGAAGTTAAGACTTTCTTGGACGAAGCCTTGATGCACCTCAAACAGGTGAGTGGAGACTACAAAGAGACGTTTCAACGGAATGTTGATTCTGCGAGTCGGTTGATGGGTGAGTTGCAAGATCGGTTGAAGCTTTTGGAAGATGATTACCACACACTTCAGCAAAACGCAGATGTGCTGTTGCAGGCTGCACAAGAATATCAAAAACACATTCGTGACGAATTTCAATATCAAGTTAGAGAACCTTTAGAACGCTTCCAGCAGGAGATAGATACAATTTTAGCGGATTATGCGCAGCAACATGGTTTACAACCGGCACGTTAAGAAGGGTGGATGGATAAAAAAAGGGGACCGCAGCAATGCGATCCCCTTTTTTTAATGTGTGAGCAAACTTATAATTTCCACATCCGATCGACATCTTTTTGATAGGCATTTACTTTGCCAGAAATGACGTCTTTGACTTTGACCACTTGGCCCGATTTGCCAGACTCATAAATGGCTTCTGAGACCGCTTTGCTGTTCAGGCCCTCTACGGCGTCAATTTCCACATCGCGCCCAATACTTAGCGCGTCAATAAAGTCCCATAGCTCCAACGCCATGCCGTCTGTAAGCCCATAGGGAAACAGGCGGTCTTTTTGTTTTTTGCTGAGTGTTTCGAGATACATTTCTTGTATTTTGGGCA
>JABIFK010000567.1 GCA_018650745.1 Candidatus Latescibacterota bacterium
ACCCCTCCCGCAGTGGTCAAACGACTCAACGGCAATATCTTCTGATAATAGGTATCAGAGGCACCAGACATATCATTTTCGGCATATCGCTCACAGGCATCTTGAAACGCGTCGATAAGAACAGGGTGCGGCAATGTGCCCACAGAACCACGACCTAACTCTTCCAGAAGCAAACCTCCATTTGACCCGCCCAAAACAGTGACTTGGCGCCCCCCAGCAACCTCTGGCAACCCTTCACAAACCAACCCCATTTTATGGGGTGCACCTGCCGATTCCAGTTTTAAGCAGGTCACATTCTTTGCTTCTTTTACAGCTCTCAATAACACATCGGCGGGTGCATTTTCTTTGGCATCTTGAATCATCAATGCAATGTTCACCTCTTCTGACAGGTTCTTAAACAAACTCACCAATTGATCACCACGTTGGTCTCCAGGATTCACCATGGCACAATCCGCGCCACACTTGCTCGCCAACTTTGTTAATGCGATCATGCCTTCTCTGCTCGGATGGGTTGTTGCAACAACCACAGGTACGCGACCATCCACATGGTGCACGGTTGCGCGCCACATATTTTCCAATTCAGAATCCAACAACAAATGACTCTCGCTGCCCCAACCAAATACCAACGCCTGTGAGCCAGCTTCAATGCAAAAATCGAGTTGCCTAAGTAAACTCTCTTCATCTACCCGGCCATCGTCTTTAAATGGTGTTACCAACACAGGTGCAGCGCCCAAAATACTCATCAGTAAACTCCCTTGAATGAATTGAGATTTAATCTTTTATTGCGTCATATTGGAAAATGAGTGTCACCAAAGCCCATCCTGGTATTACTGTCCTTCACGCAAACGCAACCCAACCAAGACACCCAAAACTGGAAATATGGCAAAAAGTAAAAAGACATCCTGATAGGCAGAGACCATTGACATATTGGCATCTAAATTTTGTTGTAAGATCACGCCACTAAGCGCAGTGCCTCCCGTTGCCCCAACAAACCGAAACATGCTATACAAACCAGTGGCTCCGCCAACCTCTGGTTCAGAAACGCTTCCTATAATGGCGCGATGTAGCGCAGCCAACATGAGCCCAACACCCAACCCGTGAAGAGCCAGGGTTAAACCAACAATTAACAAACTCGTCCCAGACGTATATTGCGAAAACAACACCATAACCACGCCCTGCACAGCCAAACCAATGACAGCAGGTGGGCGACTCGTCCATCGATCGGCAAGGCCACCACCAAAACGAACCATCAATGCCATCGCACCCGAATTGATCATCAACATCATACCCAAAATTTTCGAATCCAACCCGTGAATATCGACCAAGTAGAGCGGAATCAGAAAAGTCAACCCACCCATGACAATCATGCGAATAGAGGCACATAAGGTGGCCGTACAAAACACCTGATTGCGAAAGACACCCAAAGACACAAACGGTTGTGTAACACGTTTTTCCCACCAAACGAACACACCAAATAAAAAAACGACCCCAATCAGCAAACGCCAATCTTGCAAGGACGCAACACCCGTGATGAGTCGGCTCGAAAGAAAAAAGATGAGCCCCGTCAAGATCAAGGCAAGTAAGACCGTTCCTACCCAATCAAAAGATCGCCAAAATCCAACAGGTTTTTTCTCCTTACGTTTGGGAATCCCCCAATACACTGCAAGAAATGCAACCACGCTCACAATCAATGGCGGCCAAAACGCGCCCACCCACCCCCAAGCCGCAACCAAAAAACCTGCCCCCAAAGGGCCAATAAACCCAACAGAAGGCCCAATAGAGCTCCAAGTGCCCAAAGCCTTGCCACGCACTTCTGGGCGAAAAAGCTCGGAAATCATCGCCATGCTCAGCGGCATAACCCCCGCAATGCCAAAACCTTGTATCGCTCGCCCGAGCATCAACCAAACCAGATCGGGTGCCCAAACAGTGAGTGCCGTCCCCCCACCAAAAATGCCAATACCCGCCAGCATCAACCCACGTTTATCAATGCCATCGCTCAACCGACCATACACGGGCATCAAAATCATAAAAGGCAAGCTGAACGCTACGGCAACCCAGGATGTCATATCGGCGGAAAGCGCGAACTCGCCGCGTATGACAGGCAATGCCACACGTGACATCGTCGACACCATGGGCATCAAAGTGGCAGGAAACATCAGGCTGAATAAAATACGCCTTGTGTTTTTTTCGACAACACTTCCCTCTTCAACCGCCAACTCAGATCCCAAAACGAATCCTTTCTCTTCAACATGACTCAGAATACTTTTTTATTACATCGATAATCAAAGCAATGTCGTCGCGCGCATCCGTCAAAGGCGCCCGACAGGCCTCTCCATTCACAATACAGTCATAAAAGTGCTTCAACTCCAAAACAAAAGCATTGTCCCAATCAATTGCGGGTTCTTGGCGATACGTCACACCATTTCCATCAATTCCCTGGACAATCACGCGTGACAACTGTCCGCGTGAAAAGCCTGTCGGATAAGACAAGGCCACACGCTTGTCATCGCCGTATATTTCCAAGGATTCCTTAAAATCCCACAAATTGGGCAAATCAACCCAACTGGCCACACACCGACAACCGTTCTCATATTCCAACGTAAACGTAATTGCCCGACCTTCTCGCCAGATTTCGGTACTCACCACCTGTTTTGGCATGCCCAATATCAGACGCATCCCATAAATATCATGAATCATACTACCCGACAAAACACCAAATGCGCGCACAGATGCAGGGTCAACTTCTCCAATGGCATCCAGCACGGCCTGCTCGTGTAATTTCTGCTCATGCGCGATCACATCTTTTGGCACATCATTAAAATGTCGCACATCAAATTGGGCCAAATGCAGTGCATTGTTCGGATGGAGATGATTCACCTGTGCAAATTGAACCTGACCAATTGTTTCGGCTTCTTTCTCTGCCACACGAAAGGCAGGATCGAAGATTTTCATATAACCCGTTTGGCCAACTTTTCCTGCGACATCCTGTGCGACAATCATCCGATCTATATCTTTCAAAGAAGCACATACGGGCTTTTCTAGAAACAGATGTTTGCCCGCCTCAAACACTGCAACCGCAGCATCGGGTTTATAGCCTCCTGCACAATGCAATACGGCATCCACATCTCCATCTAACAATGCACGATAGTCGGTTGTCCAATTGGGCACATGAAAACGCTTTGCGACATACTGCGCTGCACCCTGCGAAATATCACACACAGTTGTCACGTCAAACAAGTCTTGCAGTTCCATCAAGTTCGGCATGTGCTGCACCTGTGCAATTGCACCACAGCCTATCAAACCAATTTTGACACGCGGCATAATAGATCCCCTTCTAAACATCATCCGTATACGGACGACAAGAAATACCAAACACCCGAGAACAATAGCTTATTCCGCCCCCTTCGCCAGAAAACCGGGGTCTGCTGTGCGATACGTTAACTCGTTCCAATCTTCAGCCAACGCAAACATACTGGAAAACATAGGACATAGAGCCGCCCAGATTGTGTCGCGCGCCTCAAGGGCCGCTGCTTTATCGCCTTCAGCAACTTTTTCTTTAAATATTTCCAGCTGTTCTTGTTGCACCTGGCGTGCTTGTTCTGTTGCATTTGCCAATTTCTCTGCCGATGACAATTGCCGAGCAACCAGAGTGTCCACGGGCATCTCTAAATCAGCAGTAACATCATAGGTCTCGGATGGATTAAAGCGCGGCGGTTCCTTTTCGCCTTCTTCCGTCCACCCCGTATGTGTGGGTTGTATATGAGGTGTAACCGACAAATACATGATCACCGGTTCATCGCCAACATTGCGCACGGTGTGCACTTCATCTACCAATGCCACACACAATTGCCCAGGACCAACCACCTTTGTCTCCCCATCAATTTCAAATTCTGCCTGCCCTTGTAAAATGAGGAAGATTTCGTGCCCCAAATCGTGTGAGTGCCCACGTCCGGGGCGAGATCCGCCACTGATTGCCCCAACCTCAATCTGCAAGAATCGCGATCGGATTTGTGGTGTAACCAAAACGTTGCGCAGATCCTTCCGATAGTCATACACTTCAAAACTCATTCGGCCCCTCCCTCTCTATGCAAAAGACGAAATCAAAACTCTGCCCATTCTAATTGCACCATGCCTCACCACCACATCAAATCCAACTCCACGACATGATGTATCCAAAAACGCTACACAACAAAACAACGTCAAGCAATAAAAACGCCGTGTAGAAAACTCTACACGGCGTCGATTAACATTACACACAAAAAATTCTTGGCAAACGTTCTTACGAAACAGCTATTTCGGTGTCTTCTGAGGCGCCTTCCCAATAATTGCGATAACCTCTATCCCAAAGTTTTTTGAGCTGTGTGCGCCCACGAAAAATACGTGACTTAACAGTCCCTAGAGAACAGTCCAACACAATCGCTATCTCGTCATACCCGAGTCCATCTAACTCGCGCAAGACCAGAGCAACCCGATACTCATCGGGCAACTTTGAGAGCGCAAGTTTAAGCATTTCTTGCAATTCGTTTTTCTGAACTTGGGCATCTGTCCTATCAAGAGCGGGGTGTTGATCGAACAGACTTTGCCCATCATCTAAGATCTCGCCCACTTCCCGCTGTTTCCGAGGTGTTTTGCACCAATCTTTCCAGCAATTGATACCAATACGATATAACCAAGTATAAAACTGCGCGCGCCCTTCAAACCTGCCCAGCGCACGATAGGCTTTTACCATAGTTTCTTGGGCCAAATCATCTGCATCATCCCAATCAGCAACCAAAGCGTACAACATATTGAAAATCTGTAGATGGTATCGTTTTATAAGCAAAGAAAAAGCCTGCTGATCACCTTCTTTTGCAGCACAAATCAGATCGTAATCGTCCAGAACGCACTGTCCATCAGTCGCTGGTCGTGTCATAGTACCTCTTTCTGCTTACAATGATGATCGAGTAGCAGAGGTGGCGCACTTGAAAAAAGTAAAAAAGTAACCGCTTACTTACTTAATATATCATTCCATCCCAAAATGTCAAGTTTCGAAATCGCTCCAAGACACCACACGTTCCCTCTCATAACCAAAGCAAATAATGCCCATAGGTTAAAAAGGCCTGAGAGAGATTTCTCCCGTGCCTTTTTTAGCCTACGGGCAAAGCTATCATCGAACCACAAGACACTCATTTTTTGCACGCAACAGCACAAGATATCCACACCAGCCATCGTTCGCCTAATTAGCCTGTTGACCTTCTTTAACAACAATAACCTTCTGAGTGCCCAACACATACCGAACAAACTGTCCATCCCACATCTGCCCATTTCGATACGTACCGGTTGCAATCACACTCCCCCTTTTGTTGTTAAATGTCCAAGTTCCGTGTGGTTCCCCTTTCAAATAACTGCCCTCTACTTTCGTTTTACCGTCTTTCCAGTAGAATCGCCAACGCCCAGATTTTTGTCCCTCTTTGTAGAAGCCTTCTTCTTTAATGGCACCACTTGGATAATGATCCACATACGCACCATCCGAGGGTCCACAAGAAAGAAGTCCGGTACAGAGCAACAAAACGGTCAGGATGCGAGTTTTTGAAAGCATAAACTACCTCAAAAAAAACCGCCCCAGGAGTTTTCCTAGGGCGGTAACGTTTTAGCCGTTTATTGGATTGCCTAAGCGCCCCTGTCTAAACTCTCGCCAACCAACCAGCTTATCATCTTCATAAACCTTCTCGGTCGTATAAAATCTTGATGGGTCGTATACCTTCCACAGACCCGTTTTTTTACCGTATAAATAAGTTCCTTCAGATTTTTTGGCACCACTGCGGAAATATTCAATCCAATACCCATCGCGCTGGCCATTGGTCCACGTACCTTCAGCTTGTTTATGGCCATTATCATGGTATAATACTTCTAAACCGCTCTGCATCTGCCCATTCTGATAAGTACCCTGGCCTTTAATCTCGCCCACAAGACCATAATATGTCCAAGTTCCCGCTCGTGTACCATTTTCATATTGCCCATCAGCCACAACATGTCCTTGGTTTTTAATCTGAACGGACCCTTCAAATCGTCCACATCCAACAACCATCATCAAAGCAAAAAGGGCAATCGCCACACGTTTCATACCACAATCCTCCCTATTAATAACCAAACATTAAAGTTTTCAACACTGACAATTTCAAAAGAAATATCGAACTTAGAATATAAGCAACCTCCCCAAGAACGCAAAGAACGAAACTGTTGGGGTGAGCAGTACCATGATAAAAGCAAGCATTATGATGAAAATTTGTGTGGTCATCTTCGCATGGAATTGTATTTTTTAAGCTAACCCACCGATCAAGCAGATAAACCGATTCGTTACTTGAATCAACAGCCTCGTTATTGTATTTCTGACGATATTTACCTAGTTTTGCACAATCCACAGCATAAAAGGATGATCCTTATGTTGCTCAGCGAATTGGGCCTACGGGTTCGCACACAACGCGAACGTCTAGGTCTTAAACAAAACGACATCGCCCACGCACTCCAAGTGAGCCCTCAAGCCGTATCCAAATGGGAACGAGGCGAAAATGGCCCAGACATAGCAACCTTGGCGCCATTGGCCAAGTTGTTGGGCGTATCTACCGATTGGATATTAGATACACATAACGAAGGGCAAGATGTGTTTGAGGCAACCGTCCTGGTTTCGGGCGTTGCAGGTACTTACGAAAAGTCACTGCGCATGGCCCCCAATGATTTTGCGCTGTGGGCAAACGGCTTTTTATCACAAGTGACAGAAGCCATTCTTCGTTTTGATGGTGTGCCGATCAAATACATGGCCGATCAGTTTCTGTGTTTTTTTTCGGGACAAAACCACCACAAACGAGCAGCCCATGCGGCAACATTGGCCAAACGACTGGTGTCTGAACAGATAGAAATGGTGCTCAACACAGGCGATGTTTATTTGGGCAGCATGGGGCACCCCGAATACGCAAACCCCGACATCATGGGCAATGTGGTCAACATTGCGTTCTTGATTAGTCGAGAAGATATACAAACCCAAAGTGGTGTATTGGCAACGCACAATGTGGCCGAGGCCTTGGGCGATCAATTCCAAACACAGCAAACCATAGAACGAAAATTCTACGGCATTGAACATCCTGTTCAAATCTGTGAGATTAGCGAAAAAGTATAACAAAGTTTTAATAGGTCGAGATTTCCCAATCATACATTTTGACTTAAAATGTGTTTCATTCACTTTTTTCAAAGGAACGTTTCATGGCAGATGCAACACTCAGCACAGAGATTCAACTTCCCGACTATTCTGGCCTAGACAATAAAGTGGCAGATATGTCAGAAGCCGAATTTGGTCGCAAAGAAATAACCATTGCCGAACAAGAAATGCCCGGTTTGGTTGCAGTACGCGAAAAATACGGTGAAGAGCAGCCTCTCAAGGGCACACGTATCACAGGTTCGTTACATATGACCATCCAAACAGCAGTGCTCATCGAATCACTTAAAGCATTGGGTGCCGATGTGCGCTGGGCGTCTTGTAACATTTTTTCGACA